>DASRYD010000315.1:0-2387 GCA_035653955.1 Pseudoxanthomonas sp. | reverse complement strand
GCCGCGACCGCGCGCATCGGCGTGGCGACCGCGGACCTGTTCCCGCGTTTCACCCTCGGCGGATTGATCGGCACGCAGGCGCTGGATGCGGGCGCGTTATTCGAACGCGACAGCGAGACGCGGATGCTGTCGCTGGGCATCGACGGTTCGTTCCTCAACGTCGGGCGCGTGCGTGCGCGCATTGCCGCCGCGAACGCCGAGACGGCGGCAGACCTGGCCAATTACCAGAAGACCGTGCTGCTCGCGTTGGAGGAAACCGAAAACGCGCTGGTGCGGGTGTCGCGCAGCGGCGAGGAGGCGACCCATCTGGAACAGGCCGCGGCCGCCAGCGCGCGCGCCGCCTCGGTGGCGAAACTGCGTTTCGACAACGGCGCCATCGACGTGCTGGAACTGCTCGATGCCGAAGGCACGCGCCTGCAGGCCGAGGACGCCTTCGCCCAGGGACGCGTGCGCAACGCACTGGCGGTGGTGTCGCTGTACCAGTCGTTGGCCGGCGGTTGGCTGCGCTACCTGCCGCAGGAAGCCGCCGCGACCCGGACACGCGACAAGGGCGATCCAGTGCCTACCGACCCCTCGACCTGAGGCGGACGAGGCGGACCTGTGGGAGCGAGCTTGCTCGCGAATGCTCCTGCCCATGCGGAAGGACGAAAAGCATTCGCGGCCAAGGCCGCTCCCACGGTCCGAATCTAGCCTAGGGTCGGGATGGAACCGAGGAAGCGCCGGCAGGCGTCGGCGCCTTGCGCCAGGCGTCTGCCGGGTTGTCCAGCAATGCCAGACCGTCGATCCGGTACTCGCAGCCGAGCAATGTGAAGCCTTCCAGTCCGGGCTGGTCGGCGGGGTAGACCACCAGGGCATGCGTGTCGTCCAGCACAACCGGCAACGGCGAGTTGCGGCTGGCTTCCAGCTCGCGGTCGATCCGCTTGCTGACTTCTTCCATGCTGCCATGGACGGCCAGCATCACCCGGTTCTGGGTGACGGCGATCGTGTCGCCGGCATTGCCCCAGGTCTGTATCGGCGCCTGCAACCGGTACAGGTCCATCATCGGCAGCGAATACTGCCGGTCGGTCTGCACGAATTCATCCGGCCGTTCGTCGCGCAGGCGGGCCAGCAGGGTAGGCAGGGCGGCAGTCTCGGTGCGACAGGTCAACGCATCGCCGAGGATGTCGCCGACCGGCGACGCGGCTTCCGGCGCGACTTCGCCGCGATTCGCCTGATCGGCCTGCCGCGCGAATGCGAGGGCCGGCGCCAGCAGCAGCCAGCCCGCAACGCGGCGCAGGCTACTCCAGTTGCGATCTGGCGTGGCTGCCATCCAGCGACTCCATCGCGTCCTTCGGTTTCAGCTTGCCGGCCTTCTCGTAGGCAGTGGCGGCGGCGTCTTCCTTCTTGTCGCCGTACAGCAGCAGCAACACGTTGGCGTGTTCGGCGTGGGCGATGGGCGAATCCGGGGTCAACTTCAGCGCGGCCTTGATGTGCGCTTCGGCCTCGGACGCCTTGGCGCCATAAGTCAGGCCGCCGATCATCGCGCCGATCTTGTCGATGATCTCGGCGTGGTACACCGCCATCGCGATGTGCGCCTCGGCGTGCTTCGGCTCCAGTTCCAGCGCCGAGTCCAGCGCGCTGCGGACCTTGCCGGCAATGCCCTGTTTCAGCGCCTTGGCGATGCTCAGGCCCTGGCTGTAACGGCCAAGGGCGAAGGCGTGGCGGTAATGGCTGTTGGCCTCGTCGGGCAAGGCCTTGATCGCGGCCTCGGCCAGCTTGGCCGCCTGTTCGAAACGCTTGAGCCGCTCGGCTTCGTCTTCGACCAGGTAGGTGGCGTGGATGCCCAATGCCTTGACCGCGACCGAAGCGCCGATCGGCCCCAGCTTTTCGCCGGCTTCGAAGGCGGCCTGGAAATCGCCGCGATGGAAAGCGCGCCATGCGTCCTGCAGCGCCGTCGCCAGCGCATCGGCATCGAGCTTCGGCGCGGCCTTGCCCGCGGCTTTCAGCAGCGCGGCGGCGCGCTTCGGATCCGGATACGGTTCCATGTCGCCGGCGTGCAGGGCCGGCCATGCTTTCTTCAGTGCGTCGCCTGCATAGGCGAAAGCCTTGGCGTCATGCGGAAACGGCGCCCACCTGGATGATTTCGCAGCCATCGGTTCCCTCCCTTATGACGGCGAGCATGGCGACATCCGCGACGGCTGGCAAGCGCGAGCGGTAGTGTGTTTGCTCCAGCGGCGGCCGGCAGCATGCGTCTCCAAAGCCGGCCATCGGGGCCGGTATCACGGAACCCCCATGGCCGCGAGAAAGAAATCCGTTGCGAAGAAGACCACGGCGAAGACGCCCGAAACCAGCCTGCGCCACCTGTGGCTGGCCGGCCTGGGCATGGTCGCCATCGCCCGCCGCGAAAC
>DASRYD010000314.1:0-2714 GCA_035653955.1 Pseudoxanthomonas sp. | reverse complement strand
GGGCAGGGTGCTGTGCCAGCCGAGCAGGCGCACGCCGTCGCCGCCGTCGAAGATGTGTTCGGTCGATACCGCGCCGATCTGCTGCAGCCGGCGCAGGCCGCGACGCTGGCGCAAGGCGCTGGAACTGAGCACCGATTGCAGGTGCGGGTTGCGCAGCCATTTCGGCGGCTGGTAGTCGGCGGCGGTCAACATGGCTCCAGCCTGCACCCGCGCGTTCGAGCTTTTTCTCGAAACCGGTTCAGTCATCGCCCTGCATCGCCGCCGCAATGCGGCTGCGCGCCAGTTCGGCGATCTGCCGGCGGCCTTCCGCCTCGCCCGGCAGGATCGGCTGCAGGAAGCACACCGCCGTCTTGCGCGGCGGCTCGCCGAGCAGACGCACGAAGTTGGCGAAGAAGCTTTCCCGGGGTGCGAACGCGACCACATGCTGGGCATCGCCGTGCGGCCCGTAGCGCAACGCGACCGGCTGCACCGGCACCTGCGCTTCCACCGCCGGCAGGAAGATGCGCGCATGGAACGGGCCGAGCTCACGGCCGTCGCGGGTGCCGCCCTCGGGGAACACGCCGACCGCGCGGCCTTCCCGCAGGCGTCCGATCATCGCCTGCATCACCCCGCCCAGAGATTCGGTGCTGCCGCGCTGGTGGAAGATGGTTTCGCCCCGCGCGGTCAGCCAGCCGACCACCGGCCAGCCGCGGATTTCCTGCTTGGCCACGAAACCCATCATGCGCTGGCTGTGCATCACTTCGATGTCGACCCAGCTGACGTGATTGGCGACGAACATCGCCGCGCCCGGCAACGGGGTGCCGACCCGATGCAGGCGGAAACCGAAGATGCGCATCAATCCGGCCGACCAGGCGCGGATCGCGCGGTGTTCCAGCCGTTCCGCGCCCCACGGCAGGCCCGACCACAGCGGCACCATGCACAGCAGGACCAGCGGCAGCAGGACGAGGACGTGGACCAGCAGCATCGGCACGCGGATCAGGTAGCGGAACGCGCGCCCAAGACCGCCGGTGGCGGAGGAGGGGGAAGTCATCCGCCCACGATACCGGACACGACCGGAATTCGCCTACTGGACGCGGGCGAATGGAGTTGCGGGACGCCCGTGGAAGCGGCCAAGGCCGCTCCCACTACGGGCTAACGGCGCGGCACCACGGCGAGCGTCAGCCGCGAAACGCAGACCGGCCTGCCGGCCTCGTCCTCGATGCGGATTTCCCATACCTGGGTGCTGCGGCCGACATGCAGCGCGCGGGCGGTGCCGGTGACCGTGCCTTCGCGTACCGCGCGCAGATGGTTCGCATTGATTTCCAGGCCCACCACCATCTGCGTGGCCGGGTCGACGCAGTATCCGCCGGCCATGCTGCCCAGGGTTTCGGCCAGCACGACCGAAGCGCCGCCGTGCAGCAGTCCGAACGGCTGCTTGGTCCGGGCGTCCACCGGCATGGTCGCGCGCAGCCAGTCGTCGCCCGCCTCGGTGACGACGATGCCGAGGTGTTCGATCAATGTGCCGTGGCGCAAGGCGTTGGCTTCGACGACGTCGATGGGTCTGAGGAAGGTCATGGGGGAAGTCCGTCGTCAGGTCAAAGGATCGGCACCAGGCCCGCGCCGAACGCGGTCAGGATGCGCACGTACAGCCGCTTCGGGCCGATCCTGACCTCGGGAAAGTCGCCGACGTCGCGATAGCACTTGGCGAAGTTCGGGTCGTTGGTCGGCAGCGGTGCGGGGCAATCGGGGCCGGGCATGAATTCGTAATTGGTCGAATAGCGCCACGGCCAAAGGTCGAACAGCGGCAGCGCACTGGAGATCTTGTCCAGGCTGTAGTTCAACCCGGAGAACAGCGGCGGCTTCTCGCGCGGCCCGATGGTCCACGAGTTCTCCGGCTCGATGTCGCGGCGGATGCTGGCTGCCAGCGCCTTGGCGAAACCTGCGTCCTCGACGATCACCACCGCCTCGGTATTGTAATTGTCCGAGCGCGGATCGAAGTTGTCGGTTCCGATCACGCCGACCCGTTCGTCCACCACCAGCGACTTGGCGTGCAGGCCGATGCGGATGCCGGCGCGCTTCAACCGGATCGGCCGGTTGGCCGCCTTGCTGCCGAAGAACGACGGGCGGGTTTCGCCGCGCAGCAGTTGGCGTTGCACCTTGCCTTCGGCCGCCGTGGCGGCTTGCTCTTCTTCCAGCGCCAGCGGTGGCGCTTCCGAGCGCAACAGCGCCGCGTAGTCGATCGGCGCGTCCTCGGGAAAGGGCTTCAACTCGAAAATCTGGAAACCGAAGTCGCGCAGATAGCGGCGCTTGTACTTGAAGGCCAGCGAATACACGATCGGGTTGTCGCTGGCGGCCAGGCTGCTGGTCGACACCACGACACGCGGCGGCGATGGTCGCGCGCGCAAGTCGAGGAACATCTGCTGCGCCTGCCTGGAGAACACCAGATAGGGGGTCTGCAACAGTACTTCATGCTGCGCACCCTCGATCAGGTTGCGCAGTTCGGGCGCCGCCACCGCGCTGCGCTCGGGACGTTTGCGGCGATGCTTCTGCGGCAGATCGGCGACGTATTGCACCCGCCCCACCTGCAGGGCCTGGTCGGCGAAACGGACGCGCTGCAATTCGGTATCGGCGGCCTCGCGCTTCAAGTCTTCCACCCGCGCCGGGCGGCGGAACTGCGCCGGCGGCATCTGCGGCGCGCCCTCGCGCAACAGCCTGCGGCCGACATCGTTGAGCCG
>DASRYD010000313.1:0-1661 GCA_035653955.1 Pseudoxanthomonas sp. | reverse complement strand
GACCGTGGTCACCGCCGATGCGCGCGAGATCGTCCTGCCCGCCTCGGCCAGCAGTTGGACCGGCAAGACTCCGGCCGCCCTGCTCAAGCGCGGCGACCTGGTGCGGATCGAAGCCGGCGCCAAGCCGGGCGAGTACCGCATCGACCAGATCCCGCAGGCCCAGGCCGCGCTGGTGTCGCTGGACGCCAACAGCGGTGCGCTGAAGGCGATCATCGGTGGCTACAGCTTCGCCGGCAACAAGTTCAACCGCGCCACCCAGGCGCGCCGCCAGCCAGGCTCCAGCTTCAAGCCGTTCGTCTACGCGGCGGCGTTCGACAAGGGTTTCAATCCCGCCTCGATCGTGCTGGACGCGCCGGTGGTGTTCCGCGACCGCCGCGGCCACATGTGGCGGCCGCAGAACGACGGCGGCGGCTTCTCCGGGCCGATGCGCCTGCGCGAGGCGCTGGTGCGTTCGAAGAACCTGGTCTCGGTACGCCTGCTCGACAGCATCGGCGTGGATTTCGCGCGCAAGTACATCAGCCAGTTCGGCTTCGCCGAAAACGAGCTGCCGCCGAACCTGTCGATGTCGCTGGGCACCGCGTCGCTGACCCCGCTGTCGATGGCGCGCGGTTACGCCACCTTCGCCAACGGCGGTTCGCGGATCACGCCGTGGTTCATCGCCGAAGTGAAGGACCGCGAAGGCAACGTGATCTTCAAGGAAAAGCCCGCGCTGGCCTGCCGCAGTTGCGGCATCGCCATCAACGGCACGGTCGCACCGGTCAGCAACGTCGTCGATGGCTTCGACCTGGGCCCCGCGGGCGCGGCCAAGCCCAAGCCCGCCGCCGACTCGGCCAAGCCCAAGCCTGCCGCGCCGGCGAAGCCGGTCGACCCCGATGCGACCAGCGCGCCGCGCGCGATCGACGAGCGTACCGCCTATCAGCTGGTGTCGATGATGCGCGACGTGGTGCTGCGCGGCACCGCAACCGCCGCGCGCGTCCTCAACCGCGAGGACGTCGCCGGCAAGACCGGTTCGACCAACGATTACCGCGACGCATGGTTCGGTGGTTTCGGCGGTCCTTATGCCACCGTGGTCTGGGTCGGACGCGACGATTTCCGCAGCCTCGGCCGCGGCGAATACGGCGGCCGCGCCGCATTGCCGATCTGGATCGACTACATGCGCGTCGCGCTGAAGGACCAGCCGGTCGCGCAGAACGAACCGCCCGATGGCATGGTCCAGGTCAACCTCAACGGCGCGACCGAATGGGTCAAGGCCGAGGATCTGGACCGCATCCAGAATTTCGACGACTTCGGCCCGCAGGACGCGGTGCCCGACGAAGAGGCGTTCGACATCTTCTGATGTCCGGGGCCTGGCCGCGGATGGCATGCCATTCGCGGTTAAGCGGGATCGTGTACAGTCGAACCGGTCCACGCGGAGGCCTGCCATGCATCACGCCCGCCGTCACGCCCACGAGCACGCGTTGACCCGCACCCGCGAACGCCGCCATCGCCTCGCCCACGAGGCCGCACGGTTGATGGCCGAAGGCGGCATCCGCGACTTCCACCAGGCCAAATTGAAGGCCGCCAGCCGGCTGGGCATCTTCGACGACGCTTCGCTGCCGCGAAACCGCGAGATCGAGGACGCGCTGCGCGAATACCAGCGCCTGTTCGCCGGCCCCGGCCAT
>DASRYD010000312.1:0-2757 GCA_035653955.1 Pseudoxanthomonas sp. | reverse complement strand
AGGCGGAACAGCGGGATGTGGGTGTCGTAGCCGGTCACGCGCTCGACCGGCGCCAGCAGGTCGAACAGGCATTCCTCGGCGACGCGGGCGGCGATCTCGGCACCGAAGCCGGCGGTCTTGGCGGCTTCGTGCACGATCACGCAGCGACCGGTCTTGGCCACCGACTCGGCGATGGTGGGGAAGTCCAGCGGCTTCAGCGTGGCCACGTCGATGACCTCGGCGCTGATGCCCTCGGCCGCGAGCTTGTCGGCGGCCTCCAGGGTTTCCTTCACCTGCGCGCCCCAGGTCACCAGGGTGATGTCGCTGCCGTCGCGCAGCACGTAGCACACGTCCAACGGCAGGGCCTCGCCGTCGTCCGGCACCAGCTCCTTGTACTGGCGGTAGATGCGCTTGGGCTCCATGTAGATCACCGGATCCGGGTCGCGGATCGCGGCCAGCAGCAGGCCGTAGGCGCGCTGCGGCGACGACGGCATCACCACGCGCAGGCCGGGCACGTTGGTGAAGATGGATTCGTTGGCCTCCGAATGGTGTTCCGGCGCGCGGATGCCGCCGCCCCACGGCACGCGCAGCACCATCGGACAATGCAGCCGCCCACGGGTGCGGTTGCGCATGCGCGCGGCGTGGCAGATCACGTGGTCGACCATCGGATAGACGAAGCCGTCGAACTGCGCCTCGGCCACCGGCTTCGTGCCCTGCGCGGCCAGGCCGACGGTGAGGCCGGCGATGGTGGTTTCGTCCAGCGGCGTGTCGAGCACGCGGTCGGCGCCGAATTTCTGCTGCAGGCCGGCGGTGGCGCGGAACACGCCGCCGTTGACGCCGACGTCCTCGCCCAGCACCAGCACCGACGGATCGTGGGCGATTTCCCAGGCCAGCGCCTGGGTGATCGCCTCGATCAGGGTGATCGGCGCGAGGGTACCGGCGGTCGCATCTGTCTTCACGGTCTTCGCGGTCTCCACGTTCATGCCCGGCCCTCCGCGGCCATCGCGGCGGCGCGCTGCGCCAGCAACTCCGGCGGCGGGTCGGCGTACAGGTAGTCGAACATCGCCTCGACCGGCTGCACCGGCGTATTGAGATAGGCGTTGACCTCCTCGTCCACGCGCATGCCGCACTCGTCCTTCCACGCGGCTTCCTCGGCTTCGCTCCATTGGCCCTGCGCGGTCAGCCACGCGCGCATCCGGGTCATCGGTTCGCGCTCCCAGGCCGACTTCACTTCCGCGTCGTCGCGGTAGCGGCGCGCATCGTCGGCGGTGGTGTGGTCGGACAAGCGGTAAGTGACGAATTCGAGCACGCTGCCGCCCGCACCGCTGCGCGCGCGTTCGCCGGCGATGCGCATCGCTTCCAGCACGGCGATCAGGTCGTTGCCGTCCACCTGCAGGCAATGCAGGCCGCCGGCGATGCCCTTCTGCGCCAGCGTCTGCGCGCCGGTCTGGGCCTTGCGCGGCACGCTGATCGCCCAGCCGTTGTTGATCACGCACAGCACCAGCGGCAGCGAGTAGGCGCCGGCCGAATTCAGCGCGGCGTAGAAATCGGTCTTCGAAGAGCCGCCATCGCCGCAGGTGCTCACGGCGATGTTGTCCTCGCCGCGCAGCTTGAACGCCAGCGCCGAGCCCGCCGCATGCAGGCATTGGGTGGAAATCGGCACGCTCCAGGCGAAATCGTGGCGGGCCGGTTCGTTCCGGTAGTCGTTGCCGCGTTCGTCGCCGCCCCAGTACAGCAGCACTTCGCGCGGGCGCACGCCGCGCATGAACTGCGCGCCGTACTCGCGGTAGCTGGGGGCGAACACGTCGCCCGGACGCATCGACGCGCCGATGCCGATGTGGGTGGCTTCGTGGCCCAGGCAGGAAGCGTAGGTGCCCAGCTTGCCGGTGCGCTGCAGGGCCACCGCCTTGCCGTCGAAGGTGCGCACGAACAGCATCTGCTTGAACAGTTCCTTGAGCCGCGCCGCGTCGCGCGCCGCCTCGGGCAGTTCGCCTTTGAGCGTGCCGTCCGGGCCGAGGAACTGCAGGTATTCGATTTCGAATTTCGCCGCAAGGGTCATTGCTTCAGGCCGTTGGTTGCATCTGCAACATGATAAGCGCGTCATGTTAAGGAAGCCGGAAGGCAAATCCCTCGTGCGGTGCGTCAATACGCAGGACGATGGAGTTTGCAGGTGCCGTGGCAGTCGTTTCGCGGGCGAAAAAAAGACGCGGCCTAAGCCGCGTCCTGTAGTTCCAGCCGGTTGCGCGGCGTTTACGGCACGCCCACGATCCGGTTGCTGTAGCGCGCCGCGTTGTTCGCGGTTTGCGGGTCGGGCGTGGATGCGCCGGCGGCCGCGTCGAGGTTCAGCGAATACGTGCTGTTCGGACGCGACGGGATGACGATGGCGAAGTCGAAGCGCTGGCCGGCACCGGCCGCGAACGCGCCGGCAAGGTGGCAGGTCGCCTCGAAGTTCGTGTCGCCGCCGCCGATTTCGCATTGCCAGCCGGTCGGCGCGGCGATGGACACGTTGCCTGCGGGCGCATCGCCGCGCAGGGTCACCGACGGATTCCAGGCCTTGTCCGCGCCGTTGTTGCGCAAAGTCAGCGGGAAGGTTTCGGTGCGACCGTAGTTCAGCTTGCCGCTCGGGGTCTTCGGGCCGCCTAGCGACACCGCCAGGTCGGCGCTGGCTTCGACGCCGACCGACACGCTGGCCTGGTTGTCGGCGTTGGCCGGGTCGGCGACCTGCGATTGCACCGCGGCGGCCAGACCGAGCGATTTGCCGCCGGCCGAATCCGGCGC
>DASRYD010000311.1:0-4852 GCA_035653955.1 Pseudoxanthomonas sp. | reverse complement strand
ATCGGCGGTGACCACGGTCGCGCCGCCTTCGCCATTGACCTTGGCCACCACGCTCGGCAGCAGGCCGGCCTGCGCCGGGATGCCGATCAGCTTCTCCGCCAGCGCCTTGGCGTCGGCGTCCGCCGGCAGGTCGAAATGCTGTTCGACGCCATGCCAGCCGTGGCGATGGTCGTACAGGCTGAGACCATCGCGCACCGCCTTGTCGGCAGCCTGCTGCACCACGGGGTCGATGGTGGTGGTGACGTGGTAACCCTTGGTCAGCACGTCGCCGCCGAAGCGGGCGACCATTTCCTGGCGGACCATTTCCGCCACGTATGGCGCATAGACCTCGACTGGCCGTTCGTGCGGCGCGGCGTGCATCGGCTCGGCCTTGGCCTGCGCCGCTTCGGCCGGGGTGATGTAGCGGTCCTCGACCATGCGATCCAACACGTAGACCACGCGTTCGTGGTTGCGGTCCGGGTTGCTGATCGGGTTGCCGCTGGAAGGAAACTTGAGCGAGCTGACCAGGGTGGCGGTCTCCGCCAGGGTGAGCTGGTCCAAGGGCTTGCCGTAGTAGAACTCGGCCGCGGCGGCCACGCCGTAAGCGCGGTTACCGAAGAAACTCTTGTTCAGGTACAGCTCGAAAATCTCGTCCTTGCTCAGCATCTTCTCGATGCGGATGGCCAGTAGCATGTCCTGCAGCTTGCGGGTATAGCTGTATTCGCCGCTGAGGAAGACCTGCTTGGCCACCTGCTGGGTGATGGTGCTGCCGCCGGCCACGCGGCCTTCCTTGCCGGTGACGATCTGCCAGACGGCGCGGCTGATGCCCTTGGGCGAAACCCCGTTGTGCTTGTAGAAATCGGCGTCTTCGGCCGCGATGAACGCCTGTTTGACTCGCGCCGGGACGTTGGCGATGGCCACCGGGTAGCGCCGGGTCTCGCCGAACAGGCCGATCAGGCGGCCGTCGCTGGCGTAGATGTACAGGGGCTCCTGCAGCTCCACGTTGCGCAGGCTCCGCGCGTCGGGAAGCTTGGACGACACCGCGTAGTAGATGGCCCCAAGCCCGATGGCTGCGACCAGGATCAGAGCGAGTCCAGCGTAGATCGCCCAGCGCAGCAGGCGTCGGAGACGGGGCATGGATGAGCTTTTCGTTCTCAGGACAAGAGAGTATAAATTAGGGAGGTTGGGGGCGGAGTGCTCGCGCGGGGACGGCGGGCAACGGGGTTTTCGCTCATTCGATGTTCGTTTTTGTGACCGATGGTGGCGTTGCGCAGCGTTTGAGTGATTGCCAGGGTTCAGCGAGCCGTTATGTAATGGCCCGGTGCACACAAGCACGCCGTTGTGCCCGTCGGAAGGGGGAAAACCGTGGGGCTTATTCCGAGAAGTCAGGCGCCGTTGATCGGCGTTGATATCAGTTCGACTGCGGTCAAGCTGCTGCAGTTGTCGCGCGCGGGCAACCGCTACCGGGTCGACCACTACGCGGTCGAGCCGTTGCCGCCCAATGCCGTGGTCGAAAAGAACATCGTCGAGGTCGAGGCGGTGGGCGAGGCGATCCGCCGCGCGGTGACCCGTTCAGGAACGCGAAGCAAGGCCGCCGCCGCCGCCGTGGCCGGTTCCGCGGTGATCACCCGGGTCATCCCGGTGCCCGTCGACATCGACGGGGACGACCTCGAGGCCCATGTCGAGCTGGAGGCCGCCAATTACATTCCCTATCCGATCGAGGAAGTGAACCTCGATTTCGAAGTGCTGGGCCCGATGCCCAACAACCCCGAAATGAACCAGGTGCTGCTGGCCGCCTCGCGCAGCGAGAACGTCGAGCTGCGCCAGTCGGCGCTGGAACTGGCCGGACTGACCGCCAAGGTGATGGATGTCGAGGCCTTCGCGATCGAGAACGCGTTCGCCCTGGTCGCCAACGACCTGGCCCTGCCCCACGATGCCCTGGTCACCCTGGTCGACATCGGCGCGACCATGACCACGCTCAACGTGTTGCGCGGCGGCCGCAGCCTGTACAGCCGCGAACAGGTGTTCGGCGGCAAGCAACTGACCGACGAAGTGATGCGCCGCTACGGGCTGACCTACGAGGAAGCCGGCCAGGCCAAGCGCCTGGGTGGCCTGCCCGAGAGTTACCACGCCGAAGTGTTGCAGCCGTTCAAGGAGGCTGCCGTGCAGCAGGTCAGCCGCCTGCTGCAGTTCTTCTACGCGGGCAGCGAATACAACCGGGTCGACAAGATCGTGCTGGCCGGCGGCTGCGCTTCGATCGACGGGCTGGCCCGCATGATCGAGGACCAGCTGGGCGTGTCGACCCAGGTGGCCAATCCGCTGGCGCAGATGTCGTTGGGCTCGGGCCTGCAGGCCCACGCGCTGGCCCAGGATGCCCCCGCGCTGATGATCGCTTGCGGGCTGGCCCTGAGGAGTTTCGACTGATGGCCCGGATCAATCTGTTGCCCTGGCGCGCAGAGCGCCGCCAGCAACGCCAACGCGAGTTCTACGGCTGGCTGGGCATGGCGGCGGCGGCGGGCGTGGCGCTGTCCCTGCTGATCTGGCTGTACTACGGGGCCCAGATCAGCGGCCAGAACGGCCGCAACGAATACCTGCGCGGCGAGATCGCCAAGGTCGACAAGGACATCGAGCAGATCAAGGAGCTGGACAAGCAGAAGGATCGGCTGCTGGCGCGCAAGAAGGTGATCGAGGAGCTGCAGGCCAACCGCTCGCAGATGGTCCACCTGTTCGATTCGCTGGTGCGCACCATTCCAGATGGTGTGGCGTTGACCAGCCTGAAGCAGGAAGGCGACATCCTGACCCTGGAAGGACGGGCGCAGTCCAATGCGCGGGTCAGCGACTACATGCGTACCCTGGAACGTTCGGGCTGGATGACCAATCCCGACCTGTCGATCATCGAGGCCAAGGCCCTGGAAGGACCGGCCGCGGCGCTGAGCCGACCCGGCCAGGCTTTGCCCTACATGTTCAACCTGAAGGTCAAGCTGGCCAATCCCAGCGAAGCCGATCCTGAAGCCGCGGCGGGTACCCAGGCCGCCGATGGCGGCAACGCGCCCGCACCCGCGGCGAATCCGGCGGAAACCGCGACGCCTGCCCCCGCCAACCCGCCGGCCGCAGCCGCGCCTGCTTCGGGGGAGAAGAAGCCATGAGCCAGAAGAAGTTCCGCCTGAGCGACCTGGATTTCAACAATATCGGCGGCTGGCCCAAGCAGGCCAAGATCGTGTTCTGCGTGTTGATCGGCCTGTTCATCCTGGTCATGGCCTGGTTGCTGCTGATCAAGGGCAAGCGCGAGGAATTGCAGGGGCTGGAGCGGCAGGAAGCCGACCTGCGGATGGAATTCGAAACCAAGCAGGGCCGCGCCGCCAACCTGCAGCCGCTGAAACAGCAGCTGGCGCAGATGGAGCAGGTGCTGCAGCAGATGCTGCGGCAGCTGCCCAGCAAGACCGAAATGCCGGACCTGATCGTCGACATCTCGCAGACCGCGCTGTCCACGGGTCTGTCCAACCAGCTGTTCCAGCCGGGCGCGGAGACGCCGCGCGAGTTCTACGCGGAGCGGCCAATCGCCTTGCGCATGGTCGGCAGCTATCACCAGTTCGGCGCATTCGTCAGCGGCGTGGCCTCGTTGCCGCGCGTGGTGATCCTGACCATGCACGACATCTCGTTGAAGCCGAAGGCCGGCAGCAAGATCACCGGCAACACGCCGCTGGAGCTTGCCGGTACGGTCAAGACATACCGCTACCTGGATGAGGAAGAAACCGCCGCACAGGCGCAGTCGAAGGCGGGCGGGGCAGCGCCCACCGCGCCGGCGCCGGCGGGTAAGCAGGGGGGCGCGTGAGCATGCAGGCGAACAACTTCCGTTCTGTAGTGCGGGTCGCGGGCTTCGCTGCGCTGGCCGTGGGGCTGATGGCCTGTACCCGCAGCCTCACCAGTGGGCCGGATCCCGCATCGAACCTCGAAAAATGGGTGGCCGAAGTGCGTGCGCGGCCCGCGCCGCCATTGGACCCGTTGCCGGTGATGCGCCAGTTCGAAACCTTCGAATACTCCGCGCAGAACATGCGCGACCCGTTCAGCGACGAATGGCAGGAACGCGATACCGGCGGCCTGCGCCCGGATCCGAACCGGCGCAAGGAAGCCTTGGAATCGTATCCGCTGGACAGCCTGGACATGATCGGCACCATCGGCAAGGGGGCAGGCCTGGTGGCACTGGTGATGGCGCCCGACAAGGTGACCTATCGGGTGCGGCCGGGATCGTATCTGGGGCAGAGCGACGGTCGCGCCACCGGCGTGTACGAAGACCGTATCGAGCTGGTGGAATTGGTGCCCGATGGCGCAGGCGGCTGGCTGGAACGCCCGGCCTCGATCGCACTGGAAGATCAATGACTGGGGGTAGCACGATGACTGTTTTCCTGACCGAAATCCCGCGAGGCGGCCGACGCAACAGGGCGATCATGCGGGCCTGCGGGCTGGGCATCGCGCTGGCCCTGTCGCTGGCCGGCACGGCCAGCGCCGCCACGCCGGGCACTTCGCCGGTATCGAAGGGCGACCCGACCAAGCAGGTTGCGGGTGCCGTTTCGGTAGCCGGCATCGACTTCAAGCGTGGCGACGGCGGTTCCGGCCGATTGATCCTGAAGTTCAACGGCAGCGGCGCCGCCCCCGACCTGCGCAACCAGGAATCGGGAGTGGTCGTCGACATCGGCAACGCCAGCCTGCCGGCGGAACTGCAGCGTCCGCTCAACGTGACCGATTTCGCCACGCCGGTGCAGCGCATCGACGCACACAGCGCCGGCAAGGGCGCGCAGCTGGTGCTCAGCGTGCGCGGGCCGTACGAATCGCTGGCCTACCAGACCGGCAACGAATACGTGGTCGAAATCGCGCC
>DASRYD010000310.1:0-2795 GCA_035653955.1 Pseudoxanthomonas sp. | reverse complement strand
CCCTCGTCGCGAGCACGGCCGCAACCGGCGCGGGACGCCGCAGCGCGGTGTGCATCGGCATCAATGCCTACCCGACAGCGCCGCTCGGCGGCTGCGTCGACGATGCGAAACGCTGGCAGACGACGCTTTCCGGACTGGGCTTCGGCACCCGTCTGCTGACCGATGGCGAAGCCACCCGCGAACGCCTGCTGGCCGAACTGGGCAACCTGATCGACGGCAGCCGCGCCGGCGACGTGCTGGTGTTCCAGTATGCCGGGCACGGTACCCAGGTCGAGGATCTGGACGGCGACGAAGCCGGCGGCGACACGCCGGGACAGGACGAAGCGATCTGCCCGTTCGATTTCGCCGAGGGCCGCTTCCTGGTCGACGACGACATAGCCGCGCAAGTGGCGCGCCTGCCCAATGGCGTGCGCCTGTATTTCCTGCTCGACTGCTGCCACTCCGGCACTGGCAGCCGTTTCGCTGCGCGTGCGGCGGCCAGCCCGCCGGCCGGTGCGGGGGCGAAGGCGCGCTATGTCGTGCCGACCCCGGAGATGCGCGAGAAACACCGTGCCTTCCGCGCCACCCTGGCGTCCGCCGGATCCCGCGAAGCCGCGCCCGCAGCGCGGATGGCAACGATGCGCGAAGTGACGTTTTCCGCATGCAAGTCCAGTGAAGTGGCGTGGGAAGTCGAAGGCCAGGGCGAGTTCACCCGCCGCGCGCACGAAGTGCTGGCCGGCGGCGGCAACGCATTGAGCAACGCAGGCTTCCTCGAGGCGGTGCTGCGCGCATTCGGCGCCAACGCCCGCCAACAGCCGCAACTGGATTGCGACGTGTCGCTGCGCGCGGTGCGTTGGCTCGGGCCATGAGCGGGGCCGGCGACGACATCCTCGCGTGCTGGCGGGAAGGAGAGGATCGGCCGTTCCAGCGCCAGAACCTCGGCCTGCGTTACACCCTGGGCAGCCGTCTCGGCCGTCCGATCGGTTGCGCCTACGAATCCGCTCACGGCGGCCCCGACACGCGCCGGCTGCGCATCTTCGCCATCGACCCGGCCGCGTCGGAACTGGACGGCAAGATCACCACTGCCGATGTGCCCTACGAACCGCTGCAGCCCGGCCCGGTCGGCCGCCTGTTCCAGGTCGACGCGCGCGACCACGGCAACGATGCGCGCTACGTCGGCGCCGACCTCGACGACCACGCCGCGCTGCTCAACCACGGCTATCCGCCTTCCGAATCCGATCCGCGGTTCCACGCGCAGATGGTCTATGCGGTGTCCAGCCTGGTGCACGCCTCGTTCCGCCGCGCGCTGGGAAGGCAGATCGGCTGGCCGTTCGCGTGCGGCAGCGGAGAGCGCTCGCGCCTGCGCATCCGCCCGTTCGCCGGCGAGCAGCGCAACGCCTGGTACGACCCGGCGGAAGGCACGCTGAACTTCGGCTACTTCCGCGCCGATGCGAAGATCGACGGCCGCACCCTGCCCAAGGGCTGGGTATTCACCGCGCTGTCGCACGACATCGTCGCCCACGAAATGTCGCATGCCATGCTGGATGCGCTGCGCACCAATTTCGCCCTGCCGACCAGCAACGACATGACCGGCTTCCACGAGGGCTTCGCCGACCTGATCGCGCTGTTCCAGCACTTCCAGTATCCCGATGCGCTGCGCAAGCACATGGCCGATTGCCGTGGCGACATGCGCAAGTCGGAATTCCTCAACAGCATCGGCCAGCAGTTCGGCCATGCTTCCGGCGGGGATGCGCCCCTGCGCAGCGCCATCACCGAGCTGCGCGGCTACGAGCCCGGGCTGGAAGCGCACCGGATGGGCGAACTGCTGCTGGCCGCGGTGTTCGAGGCCTTCATCACCGTGTTCGAACGCAAGACCGCCACGCTGGTGCGGCTGGCGACGCAGGGGACCGGCGTGCTCGGCGAAGGCCGGCTGTCCGACCTGCTGGTCGAAGAACTGGCGCGCAAGGCGGCGGAGCTGGCTTCGCAATTCCAGTCGATCCTGATCCGCGCGGTGGACTACCTGCCGCCGGTCGACGTGCGCCTGGGCGAATACCTGCGCGCGATCATCACCGCCGACACCGAACTGGTGCCCAGCGATCCGTGGCGCTATCGCGAGGCGATGATCGACGCGTTCCGCCGGCGCGGCATCTACCCGCAGGACGTGCCCAGCCTCAACGAGGATTCGCTGTTGTGGGCCCGCTCGGATGTGCCGCTGGAACCGGTGACCGCACTGAGTTTCCGCGAGATCTGGTTCGGCGGCGATCCCGGCCTGCCGGTGTCGCCGGGCGAACAGGTGGCGCAAGCCTGCGAGCTGGGCGAATACGTGACCCGCTCGCCCGAATACCTGCGCGCCTTCGGCCTGGTCCACCAAGACGACCCGCGGCTGGATGGCGATCGCGTGTCGCTGCCGTCGGTGGAATCGGTGCGCACCTTGCGCCGCCCCGGCCCCGACGGGCGCATCGTGTTCGACAGCGTCGCCGAGATACTGCAAGTACGCAGCGTGGACGCGCGCGATGGCGTGCCGGGTTTCGAAATCCATGGCGGCGCGACGGTGATCCTCGATTCGGTCGGCCGGCCGCGTTTCGTGATCCGCAAGAGCGTGGTCGCCGATGGCAGCGTGCGCCGCCGCGCCGATTATCTGCGGAGCCGGCAAGGGCAGCGGTTCTGGCAGGAGCGCGACGATCGTTATGTGCTGAAGGAGGACATGTTCCATGCCCTCTGCGAGCAGGAGCCGGACGATCCCCCCGCGCACGACGACCGGTACGGGGAATGAACGCATCGCCGCGCCGCGCCGCGCTCGCCGCCGTGGCGGCATT
>DASRYD010000309.1:0-1890 GCA_035653955.1 Pseudoxanthomonas sp. | reverse complement strand
GGCGCAGGAAGGCCACGCGGTGGGTGATCCGCGCATCCAGCCACGCCTGCAAGGCGCGCTGGTCCTGCTCGGACCACGCGTCCGTATCGCGGCGGGCCAGCCATTCGGCCGCCGCCTGTTCAATCCGCCTGCTGTCGTCGTCCCTGTCCATCGTCTTCGTCCATGGCCGCAGCCGGACGCGCCGCATCGCCGCCGTACAGATAGTCGGCGATCAGGCGCATCCCCTTGGCCAGATGTTTTTCCACGGTTTTCTCGCTGATGCCCAATCGCTCGGCGACGCCCTTCTGCGGCAGTTCCTCCACGCGGCGCAACCACACCACCTCGCGGCAGCGGTCGGGCAGGCGGTCCAGCGCTTCGGCCAATCGCGTCAGCGCCTGGCGCGTGCCCATCCAGCGCTCGGGCGAAACCTCGTCGATCAGGTAGACGTTCGAGGACTCGAAATCACCCACCGGCTCGATCGATACCACCCGGCTGCGGCGCAGGCGGTCGGTCATCAGGTGACGGGCGGTGGCGAACAGGAACGCCTTCGGCGCGGTGGGCCGGCCGCGCGCCGCCGCTTCGTAGACCCGCGCATAGGCTTCCTGGCGCAGGTCGTGCAGTTCGTCGCGATGCGGCCAGTTGCGCTGCAGGAACAGCGCCAGCGCCCGCTCGTGGACGAGAATCTCGCGAACGAACCAGTCGTCGAACTCGGTCGGCATGGCCGCACTCTAGCCGAACCGCGCGGGCGCCGTCGCATGGGGGGAAGCGCACGCCGGTTCGTCTCCAATGGCATCGGTGCGTGGCATCCTGCCGCGACCTTCGATCGTGGGAGCGGGAGCATGGCGTCTGTGTTCGGTGTGTTGCGCTGCAGCGCGGCAGGTGTATTGGCATTGGCGTTGGCGCTGCCGGCGCAAGCGGCGGACTACGGCCATTATCTGCTCGGCGACACGGCGGCGAAGACGCCCGGCCGCGTGCAACCCGGCCTGTTGCTGATGGGCGGCGGCGACCGCAACTTCGACGCGATGCGCTGGTTCATGCAGCACGCGGGCAACGGCCACATCGTCGTGCTGCGCGCATCGCTGGGCGGCGAGATCGGCGAGGAATTCTTCAACGAAGTCGGCGGCATCAAGTCGGTCGAGACCTTCGTGTTCAAGGATCGCGAAGCGTCCACCGATCCGAAGATCCTCGCCGCGCTGAAGCGCGCCGACGGCATCTTCATCGCCGGCGGCGACCAGTCGCGCTATGTGCGCTACTGGCGCGGCACGCCGGTGGCCGAGGCGTTGGATGCGCACGTGCGCGCCGGCAAGCCGCTGGGCGGTACCAGCGCCGGCCTGGCGATGCAGGGCGAATATCTCTATGGCGCGATGGATGGCGGCAGCCAGATCAGCCCGCGCGCGTTGGCCGATCCGCTCGGTCCGGAAAACACCATCGAGACCGGCTTCCTGCACCTGGACCTGCTGAAAGGCGTCGTCACCGATACGCATTTCACCGAGCGCAACCGCCTCGGCCGGTTGATCGCCTTCGTCGCCAAGGCCGAATCGATGGCCGGCCATCCGTTGGTCGGGCTGGGCGTGGACGAGGACGCCGCCGTCGCCGTCGAAGGCGATGGCACCGCGCGCGTCTACGCCACCGCGCCGATGGCCGGCGCCACGGTGGTGAAGGGCGGCTTCGCCAAACAGGTCGAAGACGAACCGATGAGGCTGGATCGCGTCGATACCGTCGGCGCGGGCAGCGGCTCGGTGTTGCATCTGCCGGACGGCCGCGTGGACAAGCCCGCGTTCGAACGCCGCTACGCCGTGCGCAACGGCGTGCTGACCGCGGTGGATACGCCGATGCTGGTGATCCACGGCGGCGCCGGGGTCGAGCCTGGCGACTTGAACAAGGAAGAGGAGCAGGCCGCGCGCGCGGCGC
>DASRYD010000308.1:0-7908 GCA_035653955.1 Pseudoxanthomonas sp. | reverse complement strand
ATTCCTGCCGGCTCCGCGGACTCTTCGTGCGCAGCACGAAGGGCGCGAGGAAGTGTGTGTTTCTTTGGTCACTTTCTTTGCTTGTGCAAAGAAAGTGACTCGCCCGTCAGGGCGAAACGCTTTGAGACTGGATCCCCGCCTTCGCGGGGATGACAATCCAAAAAATGGTTTGTTCGAGAATTCGCTAGCTGCTGCGCCGCTTGAACAGCCACGCCGACACCGCCAGCATGATCACCGGCGGCAACGCGTAAGCGAGGCGGAAGTCCAGCTTGAACGCCGCGGCGAAACGGCTGAACAGCATCTGCAGCAGCAGGAAGCCCAGCGAAAACAGTATGCCGAGGAACAGACGCTTGCCCAGGCCGCCGCTGCGCAGGCTGCCGAACGCGAACGGAATCGCCGCCAGGCACAAGGCCAGCACGTTCAACGGATAGAACCAGCGGCTCCAGTAGCTGTCCTCGTACTCGCGCGCGTCCAGGCCATTGCGTTCGCGGTAGTCGATGCTCTGGGCCAGGTCGCGCGCGGTCATGTAGCGCGGGTTGGCGAGGCCCACCGCCAGCGCGGCCGGATCCAGCTTGGATTCCCAGCGCTCGCTCGGGGTCTTCGCCTGGCTGACCGAGCGTGCGCCGAAGGTGGTGCGCAGCACATCGGACAGCACCCAGCCGCCCTCCACGTGCCGCGCGCTGGCGGCGTGCGAAATCGAGGCCAACCGCCCGTCGTCGGCGACCTGGTACAGGCGCACGTCGCGCAGCAGCAGGCTCGGCTTGCCCTGGGCATCCAATTGCTCCTCGCCATCGCGCGCGTTGAGGAAAACATCGCCTTCGCGCGCCCACAAGCCCGAATAGCGGGCCACCGCGACCTTGTCGGAACGCGACGCGGCCCGGAATGCCGTGCCCTGGCTGTCGGTCCACGCACCGACGGTTTCCATGTTGACCACCATCACCGCCGTCAGCAGGGCCAGCGCCACCGCGACCGAGATGCTCAGCCGCCGCCGCGACAGGCCCAGCGCGCGCAGCGCGGTCAATTCGGAAGTCGCCGCCAGCTGGCCCAGGCCCATCAGCGCGCCCACCACCGCCGCATACGGGAACAGGTTGTATAGCCTGCCCGGCACGGTATAGCCGACATACACCAGCGCGTGGGTGAAGCTGTAGGTGCCCTTGCCGAAATCCCTGACCTCGTTGCTGAGCGCGATCATCAGATCCATGCCCAGCAGCACCGCCCAGACCAGCAACACGGTGCTCAGCACCACCCGGCCGACATACAGATCGTGCAGGTTCGGACGCCAGCGGATCACGGCTTCACCGCCTTCGGCCTGCCCAGGCGGCCGTCGCGCAGGTAGAACCAGATCGCGACCGCCAGCAACGGCAGGCTCAGCCACCACAGGCCCAGCGCCGCCGGCAACTTGCCTTCGGCCAGCATGTTCGTGCCGTTGAACATCACGCTGACCCCGACCAGATAGGCGAGGAAGCCGAGGATGATCCGGCCATAACGCGCCTGGCGCGGCGAGCTGCGTGCCAGCGGCAGGGTCAACAGGGCGAAGGCCAGCGCCAGCAACGGCGGGGTGATGCGCGCATGCAGTTGCGCGTTGGCCTGCGGACGCGTGTCGCCGAGCAGCGCCGTGGTCGGCAGAAGTTCGGGATCGTCCTTGTCGCGGGATTCATCGCCGACCGGCAACGCGAATTCGTTGCTGGCGAAGCGCATCAAACGATAGTCGCGGCCTTCGCCCAACGGCCCTTCGACGCGGAAGCCCTGCTGTAGGCGCAGGTAGCGGTCCTTGTCGCCGTCGAAGAACAACTGCCCGCCGTTGGCGGTGACCACGTCGATGCGGTCGTCGCGCTGGCGCTGCACGAATACCCGGCTCATCTGCGTACCGTCGCCGGACAGCCCGCCGACATAGACCACGCTGCCGTTGGGCAACGTCGTGAACTTGCCCGCGTCCAGCCCCGCCACGACCAGGCTGCGGTTGGCCTGTTCGATCATCTGCACGCGCGTGCGGTCGGCCCATGGCCCCAGCCACAGCGACAGCAGGCCGATCAGCGCCACTACCGGCCCGACCAGCATCAGCAGCGGCCGCAGCAGGCGCTTCGGGCCCACGCCGATCGAGGTCAGCACCGGCATTTCCGAATCGCGGTACATCCGGGCGAAGGCCAGCAGCAGGCCCAGCATCAGCGCCAGCGGCAGCACCAGCGGCAGGTAATTGAGCAGGCGCAGGCCCAATTGCGACAGCATCAAGCCCGCCGGGACCTTGCCTTCGGCGATTTTTCCCAGCAGATCGGCCAGCACGCCGCTCAGGCTGACCGCCAGCAGCACGATCAGGGTGGCGACGAAGCTCTGGGCGAATTCGCGGAAAAGGTAGCGGTCCAGCTTCGGCATCGGGCTTGATTTACAATTCGGGGTTCATTGCGCCGGGCGGTCGGACCGCTTCGACTCGACCGGCGATTGTACGGAATCGCCCTACTTCTGCCTGGGAAATCTGCTCAATGGCCTTGGAATTCACCCTGAACCACGACGCGCCGACCGGCGCCGCCTTCGATTGCATCGTGGTAGGCGCCTTCGCCGACAAGTCGCTGACGCCTGCCGGCCAGGCCATCGACGCCGCCAGCGGCGGCCGCCTGACGGCCCTGCTGGAGCGCGGCGACATCAGCGGCAAGACCGGCAAGACCGCCCTGATGCCCGACCTGTCCGGAGTGGCTGCGCCGCGTGTGCTGGTGATCGGCCTGGGCGATGCGGCCAAGTTCGCCGTGCCGCAATACCTCAAGGCGGTCGGCGACGCCGCCCGTACGCTGAAGATCGGCCCCAGCGCCAGCGCGCTGTTCACCTTGAGCGAAGTCGAGGTGAAGGGCCGCGACGCCGCCTGGAACATCCGCCAGGCCGTGGTCGCCGCCGACCACGCCGGCTATCGCTACACCGCCACGCTGGGCAAGAAGAAGAACGACGAAGCCGGCCTGTCGAAGTTCGCCATCGCCGGCACCGACGAAACCGCGCTGGCGCAGGGCATGGCCATCGCCGAAGGCGTGCAGTTCGCCCGCGAACTGGGCAACCTGCCACCGAACATCTGCAACCCGGCCTACATCGCCGAGCAGGCGCAGAAATTCGCCGCGGCCAACGGCGCGGAATCGGAAATCCTCGACGAAACCCAGATGGAAGCCCTCGGCATGGGTTCGCTGCTGTCCGTCGCGCGCGGCTCGGCCAACCGGCCCAGGCTGGTCGTGCTGAAGTGGAACGGCGCCAAGGACGCCGAGGCCAAGCCCTATGTGCTGGTCGGCAAGGGCATCACCTTCGACACCGGCGGCGTCAACCTGAAGACGCAGGGCGGCATCGAGGAAATGAAGTACGACATGTGCGGCGGCGCGACCGTCATCGGCGCCTTCGTCGCCGCAGTGAAGATGAAACTGCCGGTCAACCTGGTGGTCGTCGTGCCGGCGGTCGAGAACGCCATCGACGGCAACGCCTACCGTCCGTCCGACGTCATCACCAGCATGTCCGGGAAGACCATCGAAGTCGGCAACACCGACGCCGAAGGCCGTTTGATCCTGTGCGACGCGCTGACCTACGCCGAACGCTTCAAGCCCGAGGCGCTGGTCGACGTGGCCACCCTGACCGGGGCGTGCGTGGTCGCCCTGGGCCGCTACGCCACCGGCCTGATGAGCAAGCACGACGACCTGTCGAACGAACTGCTGGCCGCCGGCGAAAACGTGTTCGACCGCGCCTGGCGCCTGCCGCTGTGGGACGAATACCAGACCCTGCTGGATTCGATCTTCGCCGACGTCTACAACATCGGCGGCCGCTGGGCCGGCGCGATCACCGCGGGCTGCTTCCTGGCGCGCTTCGCCGAAGGCCAGCGCTGGGCGCACCTCGACATCGCTGGCGTGGCCAACGACGAAGGCAAGCGTGGCATGGCCACCGGCCGGCCGGTCGGCCTGCTGAGCCAGTGGCTGCTGGACCGGGCCGCGTAAGCCCGCAGGCCGCATGTCACGCGCCGACTTCTACCTGATCGCCAAGCCGCGCTTCCTCGAGCAGCCGCTGTTGCTGGTATGCGAGTTGGCGAAGAAGGCTTACGCGGCCAACCAATCGACGCTGATCCTGGCGCGCGACATGGCCCAGGCCGAGGAATTGGACGATCTGCTGTGGGCGTTCGACCCGGACGAATACCTGCCGCACCAGATCGCCGGCGCCGACGAGGACGAGGACGAAACGCCGGTGCTGATCGCCGCGCCCGAAACCGACGTGGCATCGCGGCCGCTGGTGATCAACCTGCGCGACGACGTCTGGCTGAAGCCTTGCGACCGCATCCTCGAAGTCGTCCCCGCCGACCCGGCCGCGCGCGAGCCGCTGCGCGAGCGCTGGAAGCAATACAAGGCGCTCGGGTTCGAGCTCAACAAACACGACATGTAATGCTTTTCCTTCTCCCCGGGAGAAGGTGCCCCGAAGGGGCGGATGAGGGCGGGAGCTTCCGCATGCAGGGAACCCTCCCAACTCCGTCATTCTCCCGCCCTCATCCGGCGCTACGCGCCACCTTCTCCCGGAAGGAGAAGGAAACCACGCCCAATCCGTCATGACCGAACCCCTCGCCTCCAGCTACGACCCCAAGACCTTCGAAGCCCGCCTGTACGCCGAGTGGGAAAGCGCGGGCTACTTCAAGCCGTCCGGCCAAGGCACGCCGTACACCATCCTGCTGCCGCCGCCGAACGTCACCGGCACGCTGCACATGGGGCATGCGTTCCAGCAGACGCTGATGGATGCGCTGATCCGCTACCACCGCATGCGCGGCTACGACACGCTGTGGCAAGTCGGCACCGACCATGCCGGCATCGCCACCGAGATGGTCGTCTCGCGCAACCTCGCTATCGAAGGCAAGGGCGAAACCCGCGACTCGCTGGGCCGCGACGGCTTCATCGCCAAGGTCTGGGAATGGAAGGCGCAATCCGGCGATACCATCGAGCGGCAGATGCGCCGCCTGGGCACGTCGGGCGACTGGTCGCGCAGCAGCTTCACCATGGATGCGGGCCCGTCGCGGGCGGTGATCGAGGCCTTCGTGCGCTGGTACGAGCAGGGCCTGATCTATCGCGGCCAGCGCCTGGTCAACTGGGACCCCGTATTGAAGACCGCGATTTCCGACCTGGAAGTGGAAAGCGTCGAGGAAGACGGCTTCCTGTGGTCGATCCGCTATCCGCTCGCCGATGGCGTCAGCTACGAGCACGTCGAAACCGATGTCGACGGCAACGAAACCCTGCGCGAGATCCGCGATTACCTGGTCGTCGCGACCACCCGCCCGGAAACCATGCTCGGCGATACCGCGGCGATGGTCCATCCGCAGGATCCCCGCTATGCCGCGCTGATCGGCAAGGAAGTGGTGTTGCCGCTGACCGGCCGGCGCATTCCGGTGATCGGCGACGACTACGTCGACCGCGAATTCGGCACCGGCGTGGTCAAGGTCACCCCCGCGCACGACTTCAACGATTACCAGGTCGGCGGGCGCCATGCGCTGCCGATGATCAACCTGTTCACCCCGGCCGCGGCGATCAACGACAGCGCGCCGGAAAAATACCGCGGCCTCGACCGTTACGACGCGCGCAAGGCCGTGCTCGCCGATCTCGAGGATCTCGGCCTGCTGGTCGAAACCCGGCCGCACAAGCTGCAGGTGCCGCGTGGCGACCGTACCGGCCAGGTGATCGAGCCGTACCTGACCGACCAGTGGTTCGTGAAGATGGACGCGCTGGCCAGACGCGGCCTCGAACTGTTCGAGAACGATGAAATCAAGTTCGTCCCCCCGAACTGGATCAACACCTATCGCCACTGGATGGAAAACATCCAGGACTGGTGCATCAGCCGACAGCTGTGGTGGGGCCACCGCATCCCGGCGTGGTTCGACGAAGCGGGCAACTGCCATGTCGGCCGCGACGAAGCCGAAGCGCGCGCCAAAGCCGGCCTGTCCGCCGATGTGAAGCTGACCCAGGACGGCGACGTGCTGGAAACCTGGTTCAGCTCGCAGCTGTGGCCGTTCTCGACGCTGGGCTGGCCTGACCAAGCCGCGATGCAGGAACGCGGTTTCGACCGCTATCTGCCCTCGGACGTGCTGGTCACCGGCTTCGACATCATCTTCTTCTGGGTGGCGCGCATGGTCATGGCCACCGACAGCTTCACCGGTAGGATCCCGTTCAAGGACGTCTACATCACCGGCCTGATCCGCGACGCTCAGGGCCAGAAGATGTCGAAGTCGAAGGGCAACGTGCTCGATCCGCTCGACATCATCGACGGCATCTCGCTGGACGACCTGCTGGCCAAGCGCACCACCGGCCTGATGCAGCCGAAGCTGGCCGAGAAGATCGAACGCGCCACGCGCAAGGAATTCCCCGACGGCATCGCCGCGCACGGCGCCGACGCGCTGCGCTTCACCATCGCCGCGCTGGCCACCCACGGCCGCGACATCAAGTTCGATCTGGGCCGCGCCGAGGGCTACAAGAACTTCTGCAACAAACTGTGGAACGCCACGCGCTTCGTGCTGATGAACACCGACGGGGCTGGCTTCGACGGCGTGCCGCGACCGAAGACCGATGCCGAACGCTGGATCCTCGCCCGCCTGGCGAAAACCGTTGCCGAAACCGAACAGCATTTCGCCGCGTACCGCTTCGACCTGCTGGCCCAATCGCTGTACGAATTCGCCTGGAACGAGTTCTGCGATTGGTTCGTCGAATTGTCCAAGTCCGCGTTGAATGGCGACGACACCGAAGCCGCGGCTTCGACCCGGCACACGCTGCTGTACGTGCTGGAATCGCTGCTGCGCCTGCTGCATCCGCTGATTCCGTTCGTCACCGAGGAACTGTGGTCGCAGGTCGCGCCGAAGCTTGGTATCTACGGCAAAACGATTTCGCTGCAACCCTACCTGGTCGCGGCCGATTTCGCCGGACAGGATTTCGCCCGCGCCGAGACCGACGTCGAATGGCTGAAGGCCATGGTCTCCTCTCTGCGCCGCATCCGCAGCGAACTGAACGTCGCCCCGGGCAAGACGGTGCGCCTGCTGCTGCAGGGCGGCGACGGCGAGGATCGGGGCCGCGCGGACAACTTCGCCGCATCGCTGAAGTTCCTGCTGAAGCTGGAAGGCATCGAATGGCTCGACGCGGAGGCCGAAGCGCCCGCTTCCGCCGCCGCCGTGGTCGGCGAATTGAAACTGCTGGTGCCGCTGGAAGGCCTGGTCGACCTCGACGCCGAGCGCGCGCGCCTGGACAAGGAAATCGCCCGCGTCGCCGGCGAGAAGGAAAAAAGCGAAGCCAAGCTGTCGAAGTTCAGCGACAAGGTGCCGCCGGCGGTGATCGAGCAGGAACGCCTGCGCCTGGCCGACTGGAGCACCAAGCTGGAAGCCCTGCTGGGACAGCGCGCCAAACTGGGCTGACGACAATCTCCCGCATGAAGGCTTACAGCGGCGGCATCCGCTCGATTTCGCCGTCGACCAGTTCCATCGCCATCACGATGGCATCCTCGCGACCGTCGCGCGCCGGGTAGTAACGCGGGCGGCGGCCGATCTCGTTGAAGCCTTCGCTTTCGTACAGCGCCTTCGCGCCGGGATTGGACGGCCGCACTTCGAGGAACACGCGCTCGGCCTTGCGGTCGCGGGCCTGCTTCAGCAGCGCGCGCAGCAGGAACCGGCCCAGGCCGCGGTTCTGGCGTTCGGGCGCAACGCAGATGTTGAGGACATGCACTTCGCCCACGGCCAAGCTGATGATCGCGTAGCCGCTGACCGCGTCGCCTTCCAGCAGCAGCCACGCCGGATAACCGGCCTGCAGGCAATCGCGGAAGATGCCACGCGTCCACGGGAACGGGTAGGCGCGGCTCTCGATGGCCATCACCGCATCGAGATCCGACTCGCGCAGCGGCCGCAACGCGGGCGCCGCGTCGGCGCGCACCGCGCTCACC
>DASRYD010000307.1:0-22940 GCA_035653955.1 Pseudoxanthomonas sp. | reverse complement strand
CGGGCGCGAGCTCCGGCCGGCAACGCAGGCATGGGCGGAAACCAGCCGATTCCGCGGCGGCGGCGTTCGGGTAATACGCCACGTTGCGCGGTTTCGGCGATGGCGCGGGACACATCGGCCGACAATAGATCCGCGTGCTGGTGACGGCGACGAAGAACAGGCCATCGAAACGCGCGTCGCGGCTGCGCCGCGCTTCCTCGCAGACCTGCGCATCGGGCAAGACGGAATGGATGGGCGATGGCATGGGCACAGGCTAGCACCGCCATGCCGGCCGGACTAACCGTTTTCGGACATCAATGCCGAAGCGGGCTTCACGGGTCCTTCAGCGCCGGCAACAGGGTTCTCGGGTCGCCGTCGTTCGGCGCGGGCGTCACCCCGGCCAGTTTCGCCAGCAGTGGGTAGACATCGACATTGTCGAACGCCGGCAACACCATGCCCTGCCGGAACGCCGGCCCATGCGCGATGAAAATCGCGCGCATCGACGGCAGCGCCGGATCGTAGCCGTGCGAGCCGCGTGTCGCGCCCGCGGCCCTGCGCTTGGCCACGGCATCGCGCGGCAACGCGTCCCAGCCTTCGTGCATCTGGCAGACGATTGCCGGCACGCGCGGGTGCGTGCCGTAATGCCAGCGTGCCGGCAGCTCGCCTTTGCGCCAGCAGTCGTACTGTCCGTGCGCGCCGAGCAGTTTCTTCGCGGCTTGCGTTTCGAAGCCGGGATTCGGGCTGATGCCGATCACCTGGCCCACCGAAGTCACCTTCGCTTCCTGCATCGTGACCATGTCTTCGATGGCGACGACGTGGTCAGGGGCGACCGTGGCCATGCCATGGTCGGAAACGACGATCAGGTCGACCCGGTCGCCGAGCCCGCGCGATTTCAAGCCATCGAGCAGGCGTCCGATGGCCGTGTCCGCTTCGACCAGCGCATCGCGCACTTCCGGGGAATCGGGACCATGATCGTGGCCTTCGTGATCGACGTGATCGAAGTACAGGGTCACCACGCGCGGTCGCGTCGCCGCGGGTTCCGACAGCCATGCCAATACCTGGTCGACGCGCGCGTCGTAGCTGACGGTGTCGTCGTAGGCTTTCCAGTAGGTCGGGTGGGTGCCGCCGATCGGCGCTTCGCTGCCCGGCCAGAACAGCGTCGCGGCCCGTTGGCCCGATTTCATCGCGCCGATCCAGATCGGCTCGCCGCCCCACCAGCGCGCGTCGCCGACCGCGTCGCGGTCGGACAGCTTGAACGCGCCGAGTTCCGCGTCGCTCATGCTGTTGTGGATGATGCCGTGGTGGTCCGGCCGCAGTCCGGTGACGATGGTGTAGTGGTTGGGAAAGGTCAGCGCCGGGTAGGAAGGGTTCATCCACTCCGCGCGCACGCCTTCGCCGGCAAGGCGCGACAGGTTCGGAGTCAGTCCGCGCTGCAGGTAGTCGGCACGCAGGCCGTCGATGGAAACCAGCAGTACGCAGGCGGGCGGCTCGGCGGCGGAACGGGGCGGAGTGGCGCATGCGGCCAGCAGCGACAGGCAGGCCAGCCACGCGACCCTGACGATTGGCAGGCGCATCGGCGAAGGGAATGGCGTCGAATCGGAAGCCGCAAGCTTCGCAGAAACCGGAGAACCTTGCATGACAACGTTGCGTGGCATCGGTCCTTGCGGGAGCGGTCTTGGCCGCGAATGCTGTCGGGAACGGACACAAGATCAAGGGCATTCGCGGCCGAGGCCGCTCCCACAGAGTGGCTTGGAGTTTCCCTAGCAGTCTTCGGAAAGCCGTGTCGCGTAGCGCAGTCCGCGGGCCAGCTGACGCAGGAAAACGGGGTCGGCGTACAGCTTCGCGTCGTGGCCCAGTCCGGTGTACCAGGCCCGGCCGCGCCGCGATTCGTGGCACCACGCGATGGGATGGTCCGCGCCCATCGTGCCGCCGGTGTAATCGGCTTCCTCCACCGTCGCCAGCACGCGCACGCGGCCGCGCGGGTTGTCCCGGTAGTTGTAGATCTCGTCGACGACCTGCCATTCGCGGCCCTGCGCGGCGATGCCGTCCTGGGTGAAGCGCACGCGCGTGGCGTGCAGGCCGGGCGGATGGCTGCGGAACCATGCGCCGACCAGCTTGCCGTACCACGGCCAGTCGTATTCGGTATCGGCCGCCGCATGCACGCCGACGAAACCGCCGCCTTCCTCGATGAAATCCTGCAGCGCGCGCTGCTGCGAGTCGTCCAGCACGTCGCCGGTGGTGTTGACGAAGACCACCGCGCCGTAGCGCGACAGCCGTTCCGCGGTGAACACGCCCGCGTCCTCGCTGGCATCGCTGTCCAGCATCTGCTGCGCGGCCAGTCGCTGCAGCGCAGCAACCGCGACGGGAATCGATTCGTGGCGGAAACCGGCGGTCTTGCTGAAGATCAGCACGCGCGAAGGCGCGGCGACGGCGGCGGACACGGCGCCGCACAGCAGCAGGGCCAATGCGCTACGCAGGAAATTCGGGGTCATGGCGAACCTCGGGCCACGGTTGGGGGACAGGCCTGCGATAATGCCGCATCGAACAGCAAGGTGCCGTTTCCATGTCCGACCCGCGTCACGATCCGTCCCGCGTCATCCGCGCGCCGCGCGGCAACCAGCTCAGCTGCCGCTCGTGGCTGACCGAGGCGCCGTTCCGCATGCTGCAGAACAACCTGGACGCTGAAGTGGCCGAGCGCCCGGAAGACCTGGTCGTGTACGGCGGCATCGGCCGCGCCGCGCGCGACTGGGCGTGCTTCGACGGGATCCTCGAAACGCTGAAGACTCTCGGCGACGACGAAACCCTGCTGGTGCAGTCCGGCAAGCCGGTCGGCGTGTTCCCCAGCCATCCGGACGCGCCGCGCGTGCTGCTTGCGAATTCGAACCTCGTGCCGCACTGGGCGACGTGGGAACACTTCAACGAGCTCGACCGGAAAGGCCTGATGATGTACGGGCAGATGACCGCGGGTTCGTGGATCTACATCGGATCGCAGGGCATCGTGCAGGGCACCTACGAGACCTTCGTCGAGATGGGTCGCCAGCATTACGGCGGGTCATTGAAGGGCAAGTGGCTGCTGACCGCGGGCCTCGGCGGCATGGGCGGTGCGCAGCCGCTGGCGGCGAGCCTTGCCGGCATGAGCAGCCTCAACATCGAATGCCGCCAGAGCAGCATCGATTTCCGGCTGAAGACGCGTTACGTCGACGAACAGGCCCGCGACATCGACGACGCGCTGGCCCGCATCGGGAAATACACGAAAACCGGAGAAGCCAAGTCGATCGCCCTGCTCGGCAACGCGGCGGAAATCCTGCCGGAACTGGTGCGGCGCGGCGTCAAGCCGGATTGCGTCACCGACCAGACTTCCGCGCACGATCCGGTGCACGGTTACCTGCCGATCGGCTGGACGGTCGAGCAATGGCTGGACGAGCAGAAGACCAATCCCGACAAGGTGCGCGATGCGGCGAAGAAGTCGATGCGCACGCATGTCGAAGCGATGCTGGCTTTCCACGCGCAGAGCATTCCCACCGTCGATTACGGCAACAACATCCGCCAGATGGCCAAGGACGAAGGCTGCGCGAACGCCTTCGACTTCCCCGGCTTCGTGCCGGCCTACGTGCGTCCGCTGTTCTGCCGCGGCGTCGGTCCGTTCCGCTGGGTCGCGCTGAGCGGCGATCCGGAAGACATCTACAGGACCGACGCCAAGGTCAAGGAATTGATCCCCGACGACGCCCACCTGCATAACTGGCTGGACATGGCGCGCGAACGCATCAGCTTCCAGGGCCTGCCGGCGCGCATCTGCTGGGTCGGCCTGGGCCAGCGCCACAGGCTGGGCCTCGCCTTCAACGAGATGGTCCGCAACGGCGAACTGAAGGCGCCGGTGGTGATCGGCCGCGACCACCTCGACAGCGGCAGCGTCGCGTCTCCGAACCGGGAAACCGAAGCCATGCGCGATGGCAGCGATGCCGTGTCCGACTGGCCGCTGCTCAACGCGATGCTCAACGTCGCCGGTGGCGCGACCTGGGTCTCGCTGCACCACGGCGGCGGCGTCGGCATGGGCTATTCGCAGCACAGCGGCGTGGTGATCGTCTGCGACGGCAGCGAAGCCGCCGACAGGCGCATCGCCCGCGTGCTGTGGAACGACCCCGGCACGGGCGTGATGCGACATGCCGATGCGGGTTACGCGATCGCCCAGGCCTGCGCGAAGGAGCAGGGCCTGAAGCTGCCGATGTTGTAGGTCGATGAAACGACTGTCGGGAGCTCTGCTGGCATTGTTGGCGTGGCCTGCGTTCGCGCAGCCCGTGGATATCCGCGCGCCGGATGGTTTGAGCGGCGAGGGGATCGACCAGGCGATGCCGGTTCTGGCGCGCGAGGCGATGGCCGCGTATCGCGAGGACGACCACCAGCGTTACCTCGGCAATCTGTTCCGGTTGCAGATGGTCGCCGGACAGCATGCACGGGCCGTCGAAAGCATCGAGGCGATCCGCGCGTCGCGCAACGATGCGCCGGAGCAGCCTCCCTTGTACTTGCAATATGAGGTGTATGCGCGGGCGAAGGAGCGGGCGAACCGCGGTATCCCGTTCGCGCAGGCCTGGCGCGAAGCATTTGCCCGGCGCTTCGGCGGACTGGAGGACAAGGTCGCGCTGCAGGCAGAGTACGGTTTCGGCGGCGGTCTGCCGCGCATGCGCGGCGATCTCGACGCCGCGTTGGCGAAGGCGGCCGGCAAGAAGCGGCTGCCGTTGGCCGAGGCCATCGATCTGGTTCGCGCGTATCAGGTATACGCGGCATATGCCGAATTCCTGCCGCTGTTCGATGCGGCGCTCAACGACGACGACGCGCGCCGTTATGCCGTCGACCGCGATGCCGTGGTGCGCACGCCGGACGGCGCCGGCATCTCCGCATTGGTCGTGCGACCGGCGAAGACCGCGCCACTGCCGGCGCTGCTGAACTTCACCATCTACGCCAACGACGATTGGGCCTGGGCCGACGCGAAGAAGATGGCCGCGCACGGTTATGCCGGCGTGGTGGCCTACACGCGGGGCAAGGGGCGCAGTGCCGATGCCATCGTTCCTTTCGAACACGATGGCGCCGATGCCGCCGCGGTGATCGACTGGATCGCGGCGCAGCCGTGGAACGACGGCCGCGTCGGCATGTACGGAGGCAGCTACAGCGGATTCACCCAATGGGCCGCGCTGAAGCACCGGCCGACGGCGCTGAAGGCCATCGCCGCCTCGGCCACGACCGCGCCGGGCGTCGACGTGCCGATGGAAGGCGGGATCTTCCTCAACTTCATGTATCCGTGGCCGTTCTACACCACGGGCAACCGCTCGCTGGACGATGCGCGCTACGGCGATACGCAACGCTGGGCCAGGCTCAATCGCGACTGGTACGCCAGTGGCCGTGCCTATCGCGATCTGCCGGCCATCGATGGCGAAGCGAATCCGGTATTCGCCAGGTGGTTGCAACACCCCGCCTACGACGCCTACTGGCGGGCGATGATTCCGCAGGGCGGCGAGTTCGCCGGTCTCGACATTCCGGTGCTGGCGACGACCGGATATTTCGATGGCGCGCAGGTCGGCGCGCTGCACTATTTCCGCGAGCACTTGCGGCATCGTCCGAACGCCGACCATACCCTGCTCATCGGACCGTACGAGCACTACACCATGCAGACCGGTGTGCCGCCGGTCGTACAGGGTTACGGCGTCGATCCGTCCGCGCGCATCGACCTGCAGGCGCTGCGGCTGGACTGGTTCGACCATGTGTTCAAGGGCAAGCCGAAACCGGCCTTGTTGGCCGATCGGGTGAACTGGCAGGTGATGGGCGCCGATGCGTGGCGACACGCGCATTCGCTGGAAGCCATGGTCGCGCGCACGCAGCGGATGTACCTCGTGCCGGACGGCACGGCAGGCACGAATGCGCTATCCGCGCAGGCGAAGCCGAAGGCGAGCGTCGTGCAGCGCATCGATTTCACCGACCGCAGCGATGCCGGCTGGACGCAACCGCAGAATGTCGTCAACAAGTCGCTGGATCCGCACCTGGGCCTGGCCTTCGTCGGCGCGCCGCTGCAGCGCGATGTCGAATTGTCGGGTCCGTTTTCCGGCATCCTGGAATTCACCGCCAACAAGCGCGATGTGGATCTGGGCATCGGCATCTACGAGTTGAACGCCGCTGGCGAATACCTCGATCTGGCCTTCTGGCTGCAACGCGCCAGTTACAACGCCGACCGTCGCCAACGCCGCCCGCTGCGGCCGGGCGAATCGCAACGCATCGTGGTGAAGGATACGCGCCTGCTCGGCCGCAAGCTGACCGCCGGCAGTCGCATCGTGGTGGCGTTGGGCGCGATCAGGCAACCCGATCGCCAACTCAATCTCGGCAGCGGCAAGGAGCCGACGGACGAAACCCTCGCCGATGCCGGCGCGCCGCTCGAAATCCGCTGGCACGGCAGCAGTTACCTCGATCTGCCCATGCGGTGAGCAAGCGACCCATGTCCCTCATTACCTCGCTCCGGCTCGATCTTGTGCCGCTCACACCGGATTTCCTGCGCGCATCGCTGGCCGGGGATCGCGCCATGTGTACCGCAATCCTCGGCGCGGCGATGCCGCTGGAGTGGCCGGAGTCGGGATATCGGAACGTGCTGGCAATGCGGCTCGACGAGTTGCAGGCCGATCCCGCGTTGCAGCCGTGGCTGATGCGGGCGATGGTGGATCGCGCCTCGCGCGCGATGGTGGGCGATATCGGCTTCCATACCGCGCCGGCACCGGAGTATTTGCAACCGTATTCGCCGAAGGCAGTGGAACTGGGATTCGGCGTATGCGCGCCTTACCGGCGTCGTGGCTATGCCCGTGAAGCGGTCGATGCCATGATGCAATGGGCGCACGGGCAACACGGCGTGACCGAGTTCATCGTGAGTATCCGTCCAGACAACATCGCGTCCCGCGCGCTGGCCGTACGGCTTGGCTTCGTGAAGATCTCATCTCATGTGGATGAGGTTGACGGCGTGGAAGACATACTCGAATTGCGTTTGGACGATGCCGCCAGGATCCGCACATGACCGAAATCGCCATCCTCACCCCAGATCCGACGGAAGCGTCCTACACCGAATTGTGGCGCAAGGTGTTGGCGCGCCTGCAGCGTGCGCTGGACGGCATGGGCATCCGGACGGCGCCCACGCCGTGGACCGAATATGTCGACAGCGGCATCGGCTTGAAAGGCTACGCTCGCGTGCTGCCGCTGCTGGCCTGGGGCTACCACCGCGACCATGCGCGCTGGCTGCGGGCCTGCGCAAGCTGGGAACGGGACGGCGTGACGCTGTCGAATCCCGCAAGCGTGCTGGCGTGGAATTCGGACAAGCGTTATCTGGCGTCGCTGGCCGAGCGTGGCGTGGCGATTCCGCCGACCCTCTTCACCGACGAGCTGTGTGCGGAACGGGTGGAGCGCGCTTTCGCCGAAACCGGCGCCGATGAGTTGATCGCGAAGCCCGCAGTCTCGGGCGGCGCGTGGAAAACCCAGCGCGTGCGCCGCGGCGATGCCATCGAAGGGACGTCGGGCATCGCCATGCTGGTCCAACCCTACCTGCCGACCATCGAAAGCGAAGGCGAAACCTCGCTACTGTATTTCGGCGGTCGCTTGAGTCACGTGGTCAACAAGCGCCCGGTCGCCGGCGATTTCCGCATCCAGGAGGAATTCGGTGGCCAGTACACGCTACTCTCGTCGCCGCCTGCCGGTGCGGTCGCGCTGGCCGAACAGGTGCTGGCCGCGGTCGACGAGCCGTTGCTGTATGCGCGCATCGATGCGGTGCCGGATGCCGACGGACGCTGGCTGCTGATGGAAGCCGAACTGATCGAACCCGATTTCTACCTCGGCGTCGACCCGTCGCAAGGCGCCGGCTTCGCGCGCGCCTTGCACGATTCCCTCGCCATTGGAGTCCGTGCATGATCACGCTGCGCATCGATTTCGTTTCCGACGTGGTCTGTCCCTGGTGCGCCATCGGGTTGGCCTCGCTGGACCGGGCGCTGCAACGCCTCGCTGGCAAAATTCAGGCCGAGATCCACTTCCAGCCGTTCGAGTTGAATCCGCAAATGCCGGCGGAAGGCGAGAGCATCGCCGAGCATCTGCAACGCAAGTACGGGCTCACCGACGCGCAGCTGGCGGAGAACCAGGAGCGCATCCGCCTGCGCGGCGCCGAACTCGGCTTCGTGTTCGACTTCGACGCCCGCAGCCGGATCTACAACACGTTCGATGCGCACCGGCTGCTGCACTGGGCGGAACCCGAAGGCAGGCAATCGGCGCTGAAGCGCGCGCTGCTGCACGCCTATTTCGGCGAAGGCGAAAACGTCGGCGACCGCAACACGCTGGTCGCCATCGCCGCAGGCGTCGGATTGGATGCGGAACGCGCGCGAACCGTCCTTGCTTCGGACGAATATGCCGACGAAGTGCGAGAGACCGAGCAGTTCTTCCTGCGCAACGGCATCAACGGGGTGCCGGCGATCATCATCGAGCGCATGCATCTGATCAGCGGCGGGCAGCCGCCGGACGTGTTCGAGCAGGCGCTGCAGCAGATCGCGGCGGCGAAAGTGAACTAAAAACGCGTTCTTGCGCCCGGGACGGCCTCCAGTCGGACGCCACGGGCTTCCGCCCGGCATCGGCTGGTCGTGCGCCGTCTTCCCTGCCGACCGTATCCCGCGTTAGGATCGCAGGCGCAGGGGCCTGTTGTTTGGAGTGTCAGATGACGACTTCACGAGGCTTGGGAGCGGGTACGGTAGGGATGATGGCGCTGCTGCTGGCCGCTTGCGGCGGCGGCGGTGGTGGCGGTGGAAGCGGCGGCGGAGGTCCTACGCCGCCCCCGGCGAACCGGGCGCCGGTTTTTACCTCGGCGACGACGGCCAGTGTCGCGGAAAACACCGCGGGCACGTTCTATACGGCGACGGCCACCGACGCGGACGGCAATGCGCTGGCTTTCTCGCTGAGCGGCGGCACGGATCGTGTCCGCTTCCAGATCACCGCGGCCGGTGCGTTGTCCTTCGTCGCGGCGCCGGATTTCGAGGCGCCTGCCGACGCCAACGGCGACAATGTCTATCAGGTCGAGCTGTCCGTCAGCGACGGCACGGCCAGTGTCGCCCGGATGGTGACGGTGACGGTGACGGATGTCGCCGACACGCCGAACCGGGCGCCGGCATTCACTTCGGCGGCGACGGCCAGCGTGGCGGAAAACACCGCGGGCGTGTTCTACACGGCGACGGCCACCGACGCGGACGGCGATACGCTGACCTATTCGCTGAGCGGCGGCACCGACCGTGCCCGCATGCAGATCACCGCCGGCGGCGCCTTGTCCTTCGTCGCGCCGCCGGATTTCGAAACGCCGGCCGATGCCGACGGCAACAACGTCTACCAGGTGGTGGTGTCGGTCAGCGATGGAACGGCGAGCGCCACGCTGGCGCTGGCGGTGACGGTGACCAATGTGTCCGAAAGCACCGCATACCGCGTGCGCCGGGTGGCGACCGGCTTCGACCAGCCGGTCTTCGTGGCGGGCGTGCCGGACGGCAGCGGGCGCGTGTTCGTGGTCGAACGCAATGGCCGCATCCGCCTGCTGAACCCGGCCACCGGCGCGATCGCTTCGACGCCGTTCCTCGACCTGACCGGGCAGATCGGGGTCAGCGGAGAGCGCGGCCTGCTCGGTTTCGCCACCGCGCCGGATTACGCCAGCAGCCACGCCTTCTACGTGTTCGTCTGCGCGACCGACGGCACCATCGAGATCCGCCGCTACCGCACCCAGACCGGCAATCCCGACCGGGCCGACACGGCCACCGCCGACGCCATCCTGCGCGTGCCGCATCCCGACAGCGGCCACAACGGCGGCTGGATCGGCTTCGGCAACGACAACAACCTGTACATCGCCATCGGCGATGGCGGCGACGCGGCCAGCCCCGACGATCCGCAGGATCCCAACATGATGTTGGGCAAGATCCTGCGCATCGATCCCTCGCGAGATGATTTCCCGGCCGATGCGTCGCGCGATTACGCCATTCCCGCCGGCAATCCGTATGCGAGCGGTGGCGGCGCGCCGGAAGTGCTGCTGCGGGGCCTGCGCAACCCGTTCCGCAACGGTTTCGATCCGGCCACCGGCAACCTGTGGATCGGCGACGTGGGCGAGGGCGAAATCGAGGAAGTCGACCTGTGGCGCAAGACCGATGGCGGGCTGAATTACGGTTGGCCGATCCTGGAAGGCACGCGGGTGAATCGCGGCGGTTCGACCACCGGCCTGACTCCACCGGTGGCCGAATATCCGCACGGTACCGGCACGACGCAGGGCAGTACGGTGATAGGTGGTCCGGTGTACCAAGGTCCGGTGTCGTCCCTGCGCGGGTTGTACGTGTTCGCCGACTTCATCAATCCCAATGTATGGACCCTGCCGGTGTCCCAGGTCGCGCAGGGCACGACCTTGCAGGCCTCCGCATTCACCGTGCGCAATACCGACTTCGCGCCCGATGCGGGGAGCTTCAACAACCTGGTGAGTTTCGGCACGGATACGGCAGGCAATCTGTACCTGGTCGACATGGACGGGGAGATATTCGTCCTGGAGCCGCGTTGACGATGCGCGTCGGCGACGGCCGGTCGCTCGGCCGCCATCGACCCGCGCTTCCCGCCAGAAAATCGATCGGCGTGCGCATCATCCCGGCGCATGGCGATATCGGCGTGAACGGGCCGGACGCCGACGGGGACAGATACGCTTTCTTCCAGACGCATGCGAACGCGGATTCGACCGGCCCGGTGGCCGGGGGCTTGCGTCCGCTCGCTCCGGCCCCAGTTCCAGAGTTCCATGCCGACCCGTCGACAATCGCTGGGCGAACCGGATAGTGCCGCGAAGCCCAGGCATCGCCGCGGGTGGCGTGTCCCCCTGTTGCTTGGAGTCATCGCCTTGACCGCTTCCCAATGCCTGCGTGCGCCCCTCGGCGATTACGCGGATTCCCGGCAGTTCGCCGACGGCCAGTTCCGCAACACCACGCCCAGACCGGCCACCGCGCCCGCGCCGGGCGCGAAAACGATGTGGGACTTCTTCTTCAACAAGCCGAGGAACACCGAGCCGCGCGCGCCGATCCCGTTGCGCAAGCTGAGCCGCGCCGAACTGGATGCCGCGCCCGACCGCAGCCTGTACCGCCTGGGGCATTCGACCTTGCTGACCAAGTTGCGCGGCCATTGGTGGCTGACCGATCCGGTGTTCTCGAAGCGCGCGTCGCCCGTGCAGTGGTTCGGGCCTAAGCGCTTCCATGCGCCGCCCATCGCGCTGGACGAACTGCCGCCGATCCGGGGCGTGATCCTGTCGCACGACCATTACGACCACCTGGACAAGGCGGCGATCAAGGCGTTGGCGAAGAAGACCGACCTGTTCCTCGCGCCGCTTGGCGTCGGCGATCGCCTTGTCGCCTGGGGGGTACCGCGCGCGAAGGTGCGCCAGTTCGACTGGTGGCAGGGCGCGACTGTCGACGGCGTGCAGTTCACTTTCGCGCCGGCCCAGCATTTCTCCGGGCGTGGGTTGCGCGACGGCAACCGCACGCTGTGGGGTTCCTGGGCGATCGTAGACGGCGAGCGGCGCGTGTTCTTCAGCGGCGACAGCGGCTATTTCGCCGGTTTCGCCGAGATCGGCCGCCGTCTTGGCCCGTTCGACCTCACCCTGATGGAGACCGGTGCCTACAACGCGCAGTGGCCCTACGTGCACATGCGGCCCGAACAGACCGTGCAGGCGCACCTGGATCTGCGTGGGCGCTGGCTGCTGCCGATCCACAACGGCACCTTCGACCTGGCCATGCATCCGTGGTTCGAGCCGTTCGAGCGCGTGTTGGCGCTGGGCGGGGAACGCGGCATCGAAGTCGCGACGCCGATGATGGGCGAACGCATCGACCTGGACGCGCCGCATGCCGGCGAACGCTGGTGGCGCGGCGTGGTCGCACAGGAGCGGCAGGTTCCGGTTTCCTGAGCCAACGCGCGCCGACGACCAGTCGATGCGGAACCCACCCTTCACGCGGAACTAGCGTTCGCGGGACCACCCTCCGCTGAGCCGGTGCGGGGAGAAATCCGATGACAGTGTCGCGTCGATGGAGCCTGGGCGTGGTGGTATCGCTGGCGCTGATGGTCGCCGGGTGTGGCGGTGGCGGCAGCGGCGGCAATGGCGGTGGTGGAACTCCGCCCCCCATGTCGAACCGGGCGCCGGTGTTCACCGCGCCGGGAACAGCGACGGTGGCGGAGAACACCGCCGGCGTGTTCTACACCGCAACGGCCACGGATGCGGACGGCAATGCGCTGACGTTTTCGCTGTCCGGCGGCGTGGACCGCAATCGCTTCCAGATTACTTCCGCCGGTGGTTTGTCGTTCGTGCCGGCGCCTGATTTCGAAGTCCCCGGCGACGCCAATCGCGACAACATTTACCAGATCGACCTGGCTGTCAGCGATGGCATGGCCAGCGCCACCCTTTCGTTGTCGGTGACGGTGACCGATATTGCCGAAACCGCATACCGCGTACGCCGGGTCGCGGCGGGTCTGAACCAACCCGCGTTCCTGGCGCCGGTGCCGGACGGCAGCGGCCGCGTATTCGTCGTCGAACTGGGTGGCCGCGTCCTGTTGCTGTCGCCGTCGGCAGGTACGATCGCGCCGATGCCTTTCCTCGACCTGACCGGACAGATCGCAACGGACGGCGAACGCGGTTTGCTCGGCTTCGCGACCGCACCGGATTTCCGCAACAGCGGCACGTTCTATGTGTTCGTCACCATCCCGGGCGGCACGATAGAGATACGCCGGTATCGCACGATGGGCGGCGACCGCGACCGTGCCGACCCCGCGACCGGGGACGCGATTCTTTCGGTGCCGCATCCGCGCAGCAACCACAACGGCGGCTGGATCGGTTTCGGTGCGGACAACCTGCTTTACATCGGCATCGGCGATGGTGGCGGTTCCGGCGACCCGGACGACAACGGGCAGAATCCCAACACCCTGCTGGGCAAGATCCTGCGCATCGATCCGTCGCTCGACGGCTATCCCGCCGATGCATCGCGCGATTATGCGATCCCGGCGAACAACCCGTTCGCCACCGGTGGCGGTGCGCCGGAAGTGCTGGCCTACGGCTTGCGCAATCCGTTCCGCAACGGTTTCGATCCGGCGACCGGCAACCTGTGGATCGGCGATGTGGGGCAGGGTGCGGTAGAGGAAATCGACCTGCTGCGTCCCACCGATGCCGGCGCCAACTACGGTTGGCCGATCCTGGAAGGTACCCACGCGTATCGCGGCGGATCGACCGACGGCCTGATCCCACCGGTCGCGGAATACCTGCACGGCTCGGGTACGCGCCAGGGCGACACCGTGATCGGCGGATACGTCTATCGCGGCCCCATCGAGCAGTTGCAGGGCCAGTACGCGTTCGCCGATTTCATCGTGCCGAACGCATGGACGATTCCGGTTTCGCGAGTGACCCAGGGGACGACGCTGGCCAGTTCCGAGTTCGTCGTGCGCAATGCGGATTTCGCGCCGAACGCCGGGCAATTCAACAACCTGGTCAGTTTCGGGGTGGACGAAGCGGGCAACCTGTACCTGGTCGACCTGGATGGCGAGATCTTCGCGATCGAACCGGCGTCGTGACGGCGCCGCCCGCATGGCGCTTGCCTGAGGTCATTCGAGCAACGAACATGCGCGGGTGGCGTCGCTTGCCACGTCGCCACGGTATCGCGGAATGCCTTTATCCGAACTCGACGCGCCGTTCTGGTCCGCGCTGCGCAGCATCCACGCGCACCTGGCCGTGGCCGCCGACGACGTGGCCCGCTATCCGGCAGAATACGCCCCATTCCTCGGCGTCGCCCGCGACGGCGTCGGCATCGATGCGGCGCTGGGCAGCCTGGTAGCGCCGGGCGAATCCGTGTACTTGCTCGGCACCACGCCGAAGGTACCGGAAGGCTGGCGGCTGGAGGCTTATCGTCCGCTGGCGCAGATGGTCTGCGACGCGCCGCTGCCGGTACCCGACGGTCCCGAAATCGTGCCGCTGGACGAACGCCACCGCCACGACGTACTGGCGTTGACCGCACTGGTCTATCCGCACTATTTCCGCGAACGCACGATGGAGATGGGACGCTACTTCGGCATCTACGAAGACGGTCGGCTCGCCGCGATGATCGGCGAGCGCCTCGGTGCGGCCGGCTGCCGCGAGATGAGCGCGATCTGCACCCATCCCGATTTCAACGGCCGCGGTTACGCGCGCCGGCTGACCGCGTGGTTGGGCAACGAGACGCTGGAACGCGGCGATCTGCCGTTCTTGCACGTCAGCTACGAGAACCCGCGTGCCAAGGCGATGTACGAGCGCATGGGTTACCGCCTGCGCCGCGACATCGGCTTCTGGTCGCTGATGCGGCCCGAGGCCGAAGGGGCGAAGGCATGAGGCGCCGGTCGGGAGCGATCAGCCCGCTCGTCGCGCTGTTGTTCGCAGGCGCGGCGCAGGCATCGGACGGGGAACCGGCGCGGCAACCCGCCTGGCGCTTCGCGGATGCGCCGGCGTGGCAGGACGAATTCGACTACGCCGGCAAGCCGGATCGCACGAAGTGGGACTACGACACCGGCGGCGACGGCTGGGGCAACCATGAGCTGCAGTACTACGGCAAACGCAAGGCCAATGCCTACGTCGAAGACGGCGTGCTGAACATCATCGCCCGCAAGCAACGCCGCAAGGGCCGCGATTTCACTTCGGCGCGGCTGGTATCGAAGGGCAAGGGCGATTTCCTCTATGGCCGCTTCGAGGCGCGGGCGAAACTGCCGCCCGGGGTCGGCACCTGGCCGGCGATCTGGTTGCTGCCCACCGATTGGGCTTACGGCGGCTGGCCCCGGTCGGGCGAGATCGACATGATGGAACACGTCGGCTACGACCCCGGCCGCGTGCACGTCAGCGTGCATACCCAGGCCTACAACCACATCGCCGGCACGCAGAAGACCAGCGTCACTCCAGTACCCGACGCGACTTCGGAATTCCACCGCTACCGCATCGACTGGACCCCGGATGCGGTCCGGGGCTACATCGACGATGCGCCGGTATTCGAATTCCGCAACGAGAGCGGCGGCGCGGATGCATGGCCGTTCGACCGGCGCTTCCATTGGCTGCTGAACGTGGCGGTCGGTGGCGACTGGGGCGGCAAGCAGGGCGTGGACGCCGCCGCGTTCCCGGCCACGATGCAGGTCGATTACGTGCGCGTATACCCGCTGCTCGGCGACTGAAGGTCGCGTCGGTTAAGCTGAGGCATGGACACCTTCGTCGCCCTGTTGCGCGCGGTCAACGTCGGCGGTACCGGCAAGCTGCCGATGGAAGACCTGCGCGGCTTGTGCGCGAAGGCGGGCTTCCGCGACGTGCGCACCTACATCGCCAGCGGCAACGTGGTGCTGCGCGGCGCCAGGGACGAGCAGCAGGTGAAGCGGGCGCTGGAGGCGGCTTTGCACGAATACGCGGGCAAGCCGGTCGGCGTCGTGGTGCGTTCGGCCGCGCAGATGCGCGAAGCCCAGGCCGGAAATCCGTTCGCGGATTCCCCGCCTAACCGGGTGGTGGCGATCTTCCTCGACGATGCGCCGCCGGCCGATGCGCTGGAACGGGCCAAGGGTCTGCGCAACGAGCGCGTGGTCCTGGGCCGGCGCGAGATCTACATCGATTACCGCGATGTCGAGGGGATGCGCGATTCGAAGCTGCAGATCCCGGCGGCGAAGGCGGGCACCGGCCGCAACATGAACACGGTGGCCAAACTGGCGGAAATGGCAAGCGGGTAGGGAAGCCCCGAACAAGCCCGTGGGAGCGGCCTCGGCCGCGAATGCTTTTGATCCCGCCTGTCTTCGACAGCGATCACGGCCGAGGCCAGGGCCGCTCCCGTGGATCATGGCGACCGTTGTCGATCCGCGAGTTTCCCGTTCGTCGTGGCAGTATCCGCATCGCAATCACGGAGCCGACATGCAGCCCGAACAGCCCGCAGCCGAATCGCCCGAAACCGCCGCGCCGCAGCCCCTGTGGGCCGAATTGCGCGACGCGGTCCGCGGTACCCATGCCGATTACACCCGGATCCCGCTGCGTCGGGCGGTGTTCCTGCTCGCGGTGCCGATGGTGCTGGAGCTGGTGCTGGAATCGACCTTCGCGGTGGTCGACATCTTCTTCGTCGCCAAACTGGGGCCGTCGGCGGTGGCCACGGTCGGACTGACCGAAAGCTACCTGTTCCTGGTGTATTCGGTGGCGATGGGCCTGGCGATGGCGGTGACCGCGGTGATCGCGCGGCGCATCGGCGAGGGCAAGCGCGAGGAGGCCGCGATCGGCGCGGTGCAGGCGATCTTCGTCGCGCTGCTGGCATCGGTGCTGCCGGCGTTGGCCGGCATCGTTTGGGCGCAGGACCTGTTGCGGTTGATGGGCGGCGATGCGTGGACCATCGAGCACGGCTACCGCTACACCCAATGGATGCTCGGCGGCAACGCGGTGATCATGCTGCTGTTCGTGATCAACGCGATCTTCCGCGGCGCCGGCGACGCGGCCATCGCGATGCGCGTGCTGTGGCTATCGAACGGCCTGAACATCCTGCTGTGCCCGCTGTTGATATTCGGCCTGGGCCCGGTGCCGGCGCTGGGCATCGAGGGCGCGGCCATCGCCACCAACATCGGCCGCGGCATCGGCGTGCTGTTCCAGCTGTGGGTGCTGTTCCATGGCGGCAAGCACATCCGCGTGGCCGCTGCGCAGATCGCCTGGCAGGGCGCGGTGTTGTGGAACATCGTGCGCACGTCGCTGGGCGGCATCGGCCAGATGATCGTGGCGATGACTTCGTGGATCTTCCTGATGCGCGTGCTCGCCAGCATCGGCAGCGAAGCCGTGGCGGGCGCGACCATCGCGATCCGGGTGATGATGTTCACGATGATGCCGGCCTGGGGCATGTCGAACGCGGCCGCGACGCTGGTCGGGCAGAACCTGGGCGCGCAGCAGCCGCAGCGCGCCCAGGCTTCGGTGTGGCGCATCGGCTGGTACAACATGGCCTACCTGCTGGTGGTGTCGGTGGCGTTCTTCCTGTTCCCGCACGGCATCGTCGCGTTCTTCACCGACGATCCGAAGGTGGTCGCGGTCGGCGCGGAGTGGTTGCGCATCCTGTCGTATTCGCTGTTCGTGTATGGCTGGTGGATGGTCAGCGTGCAGGCGTTCAACGGCGCCGGCGACACGATGACGCCGACGCGGATCAACCTGGTGTTCTTCTGGCTGATCCAGATTCCGTTGGCGTGGTTGCTGGCGCTGCATTTCGACTGGAAGGAGCTGGGGGTTTTCTGGGCGGTGTTCGTGTCGGAGACTTCGGTCGGCCTGTTCACGCTGTGGTTGTTCAGTCGCGGCAAATGGAAGACGGTGCAGGTCTAGTTCGTTGCCGTCGTCCCCGCGATGGCGGCGATCCAGCGATCTTGCCCTTGCTTCCGGCATTCGGCCGTTGAGGAGCACTCCGCGCTTTTGCGCAAGCTCGCCCTTCCGCGAATCCGCCGCCCCCGCTGCGGACGGGACGGAAAGGCAACGAGCAACCACCGCCGCAGGATCCGGATCGCAGGCTGCGACCGATTGCGGGGATCGGTGGCCTATTGGCCTTCAGGCGGATGGATGTCAGCGTTCTGCCCGTGGTCGTGCGTGACGGGCCAGGGCTTGGGACAATGGCGTTCTCCCACGCTGTACCGTCCCGATGTCTGCATCCGAAAATCTCACCAGTCCCGCCGCGAGGCCGCGGAATGGCCTGCGACACGGGCGCTGGCTGGCGCTGGCGGGCATCCTGCTGGCGGCGTTCAACCTGCGTACCGCGGTCACTTCGCTGACTCCATTGCTACAGACGGTCGGCGAGGCTTTCGGTTTCGGTTCCGCGGTGACCGGCGTGGTCGGCATGTTGCCCACCGCGAGTTTCGCCTTCTTCGGCGTGATGACTGCGCGCATCGTCCATCGGCTGGGCCTGGAGCGAACCACCGCGCTGGCGATGGCACTGGCCACCGCCGGATTGCTGGCACGCGGCTTCGTGCAGGGCACCACGGGATTGATCGTCACTTCGTTGCTGGCGCTGGCCGGCATGGGCATCGGCAACGTGGCCCTGCCGCCGTTGGTGAAACGGCATTACCCGCATCGCGTCGGCGCGTTGAGTTCGCTCTACATCACCTTGCTGCAGTTGGGCACGATGCTGCCGGCGTTCGCCGCGGTGCCGTTGGCGAATGCATACGGCTGGCGCGTGTCGCTGGCCTCGTGGTCGGTGGCGTCGCTGGTGGCGCTGGCGCCGTGGGTCGTCCTGTTGCGCCAACAGGGCCATGCGCACGGCGGCGACCTGCCCGATACCCATCCGCCGCCCAAGGCGCGCGCCTGGCATTCGGGACTGGGCTGGGCCATGTGCGCGATGTTCGGCGTGACTTCGCTGGCGACGTACTCGATGTTCACCTGGTTGCCGCGCTGGTTCGTCGAGGCGGGCGCGACGCCGCAGGCGGCGGGCAACCTGTTGGGCGTGTACTCGGCCGTGCTGTTGCCGCTGGCGTTGCTGGTGCCGCTGGTCGCCACGCGCATGCGCCGGCCGTTCCTCATCGTACTGGCGGCCATCGCCTGCTATGCCGTCGGTTTCGTCGGCATGCTATGGAAGCCGTTGGCGTTCCCCAATCTCTGGGCCGGCTCGCTGGGCATGGCGGGCATGACCTTCCCGCTGGGCCTGGTGCTGATCAACCTGCGCACGCGCACGCCGGCCGGCTCGGCGATGCTGTCCAGCTTCGTGCAGGGCGTGGGCTACACGCTGGCCTGCCTGGGGCCGTTGCTGTTCGGGCTGTTGCATGAGTGGAGCGGGCATTGGGCCTGGCCGGTGGCCTTCCTCGGCCTGTGCATCCTGGCGCTGGCCTGGGGCGGATGGCAGGCGTGCAGGCCGCGCTACCTGGAGGACGAGTGGCTGCCGTGCCCCATGCTTGCGCCGTCGGCGCGCGCGGCGGACTGAAGCACGCGGATTTGCCGAAGCTGAAGCATTCGCGACGATTCAGGCTGCAGGCGGGCAGCCGCAGAAGCGGCCGTTACACTGGTTCCATCTCCGTTACGCGCGCCGCCCAGCCGTCTCCATGCAGAAACTGCCTTGCCTGCTGTTCGCCTGCCTGTTGCTTGCCGCCTGCCGGCCCGGCGAGCCGGAGGTCGTGGCGAACAAGTCGAAAACCATCGAAATCGCCAATCCGGAAGAGGGCGGCGCGGTCAGCACGGCGCCGGTCGAAAAAACACCGCCATCGAAGCGGCCGGCGCCGCGGCGCGAAGAACCCAAGCTCGACTGGTCGCCCCTGTCGCTGGCCGCGGGCGAAGCGTCGCTGAGCTGCGAACTGGACTACGCGGGGCAGGGCGACGGCGAGGCGCTGATCGACCTGGACCGGCAAAGCCTGCTCGCCGTGATGGCGCCGTGCGTCGAGCGTGGCGTGTTGCGGTTGCGTTACACCGGCAAGATCGACGCCAACTTCACCGCGCTGTTGCGGCGCGTGGTGCATGTCGCCGACGAACTGAAGATCGGCAAGCGCGTGCTGGACCTGGATTCCGTCGGCGGCATGGTCGAGGACGCGATGAAGGCGGGCGACGTGATCGCCGGCTCGCACTGGACGCTGTGGGTGCGCGAGGGCGCGGTCTGCCACAGCGCCTGCGTGCTGGTGCTGGCCGCCGGCGACATGCGCATGATCCGCGGCAGCGTCGGCATCCACCGCATCATCCGCATGAGTTCCACCGCAACCACCCGTGCGCAGTTGAACGAGGAACTGCGCGCGGTATACGGCCGCGTGCGCGACTACCTCGAACGCAACGGCGCCGCGGTGGCGATGGCCGACCAGATGATGTCGGTGCCGAATCGCAACCTGCGCCTGCTCAGCGCCGACGAGCTGCAGTGGTACGGGCTGGACGGCGTCAACCCGGTGCAGGACGACCTGGACCGGCTGCGCCTGATGCGCGAATGCGGGCAGGATTTCGTCACCCGCCGCGACGCCTTCATCCGCGCCTTCGACAATCGCTGCCGCAGCGAGGTCGCCGGACTGGAGGCGCTGAACGCCTGCGGCGTCGAGTTGCGAAAACAGTACGGCTTCCCCGACAAGACCTGCGCCAACGAAAGCCCGTTGTCGGAATTCGACCTGGTCGCCGTCGCGACCGCGCCAAAGCCGGGCAGCACCGCCAAGGCGGAGCCGGCGCCTGTCGACGCGGAAGCGGCGAAGACTTCGACCCAATGATCCGCCGGGGGGCGTCGCGCTTAGCCGGCCGCGACGACCCGGATGCGGCAGTCGCCGGTTTCGACGATCTGTCCGGCGCGGATCTTGCGGGTCTTGCGCAACTCGGTTTCGCCGTCGACCCGGACCCGGCCTTCGGCGACCCGATGCTTGCCGCTCGCGCCGCTGTCGACGATGCCCGTCAGTTTGAGCAACTGGTTCAGCTCGACGTAGTCGCCGTCGAGTTCGAAATCGAGAGTCTGCATCGTCGCAGTCTAGCGAATCGCGCTCACTCGCATTCGAACTCGCGCACTTCGTCCAGTCGCGCCTGCGCCTTGCGCAGACTGGCGCCGGTGGCCGTCTCCTGGAACCACGTCGCCAGCCTCTCGCGTCCGCTGTAGCGCGCCCAGCGGTACGCGCCCCAGGTCGCCAGCATGCCGAGCGTGCCGACGCCGAGGCTGAACCAGACCCATGGCGGCGTGCCATTTTGCGGTTGGGGACTGCCGAGGCCGGCGACCGCGATCACCACCACGATCCACATGATCCACCACGGCAGCCCGACGGCGGTGCCGCCGAAGGCGTAGAACTTGCGCAACAGGGTCAACTGTTTCTGGATCTTCAGCACGGGCGCGGAATAGTCGAGGCCGCCGATCAATCCCATGGTGATGCCGGCCAATGCGATGCAGGCGACGCCATAGAGGTGGACGACGATACCGGCCAGCAGGTAGCCAGAAGCGTGCAGGTTGCGGTTCCAGCAGGCCGTGCCCAGGACGACCATACCGATGCCGAGCAGTATCTGCAGCGCCTGGCCCCAGAACAGCGGGCGCAGGCTGTCGCGCGCCTTGTCCATCCCGCGTTCGCGGAGCAAGGCGAACTGGATCCGGTTCTGCTGCGCGAGGCGGTGGTCGAGCGCCTGCCAGGCGGCCTTGAGGTCATCGTGTTCCATGGTCGTTTCCCTGTCGTCGTTTCGGGTCAGAGTTCGTCGCGGAGTTTCTGTTTCAGGCGGCCGATCTTGGTCGCCACGTTGGTTTCGCTCAGGCCGAGGATCGCCGCGATCCCGCGCAGATCGTGGTCTTCCAGGTAAAGCAACAGCAGGGCGCGGTCGAGCGGCTTCTGCCGCAGGATGAAGCGATGCAGCAGTCGCACTTGCTGTTCGCGTTCGTGGTCGACGGCGTTGGCGTCGGCGAGTTCGCCCGTTTCGTCGTCGAACGGCACGTCGCGTTGCCGGCGCTGGCTGTTGTCGCGGACGTGGGAAATCGCCACGTTGAGCGCGATCCGGTACATCCAGGTCGAAAAGCTGCGCGTACCGTCGTAGCGGGGGAATGCGCGCCACAATTGCATGCCGATCTCCTGGGCCAGATCGGCGCGGTCTTCCGGATGCCAGGCGTAGGCGCCCACGACCTTGACGACAATGCCATGGTGTCGTTCCAGCAGTTCCCGGAATTGCAGCTGGGAGTCCTGGGTCATGGGGGTGGCGAGCTGCATGGTCGTCGGTCCGATTATGCGGGTCGTGTGATGAGGTTCATGACGGTGATTCGCGGCGGAATCGATAAAATCACGCTTTCGAAGCGCAGAATCCGGCTTCCCGCCATGCAGAGGGTCGACTGATGTTCAAACTCCGTGCAATCGCCCTGTTCCGCGGCCTGCTGGCCGGCCTGGCGCTGGTGGCCGCCAGCGCATCGGCGGGTGGTACCCAGCCATCGCTGCGGGTCATGAGTTTCAATGTGCGGCTGATGCCCGCGGACGACGGCGAGAACCGCTGGGAAGCGCGGCGCGACCTGCTGGTGCAGACGATCCGTCGCGCCGACCCGGACGTGTTCGGCACCCAGGAATTGTTCAAGGAGCAGGGCGATTACATCGTCGCCGGCCTGCCGCAGTACGCGTGGTTCGGCCGCGGCCGGCGCGGCGACGACAGCGACGAGCACATGGGCGTGTTCTATCGCAAGGACCGCCTGCGGGTGGTCGAATCCGGCGATTACTGGCTGTCGGACACGCCCGAGGTCGCCGGCAGCATCACCTGGGGCAACCTGTTCCCGCGCATGGTCACGTGGGCGCTGTTCGAGCGCAAGGCCGATGGCCGGCGTTTCTATTTCTTCAACACCCATTTCCCGTATCGCGAACAGGATGGCGAGGCGCGGACCCGTGCGGCGGTATTGATCGGGCAACGGCTGACGAAGCTTCCGGCCGGCATTCCGGTGGTGGTGACCGGCGACTTCAACGACGTGCCCGACAGCGGGGCGTACCGCGCGTTGGCCGCCAACCTGCAGGATGCATGGACCGCGGCGCCGCGCCGCAGCGGGCCCGAGGCCACGTTCCACGATTTCACCGGCAAGGCCGACCGCCGCATCGACTGGATCTGGTCGAAAGGGCTGCAGATCCGCCGCGTGCGGACGCTGACCGACCAGCACAATGGCCGTTATCCGTCCGACCATTTCCCGGTGCTGGCGGACTATCGGTGGCCGCCCTTGTAGGAACGTCCCTGGGCGCGACTGGAAGAATGGTGCCGCGAGAACGACTTCACAGACAGCGAGGTTCACGGTCGCGCGCAGGGGCGCTCCTACGGGCCCGCTAAGCGGATTCGAGCGACAGCACCACCCGTAAGGCGCACAATATGCGGCCATAACCCCCGAGCCTGCCATGTCCGCCGATCCCCAAACCACCGTTCCGTTCTCCGCCCTGGGCCTGTCCGCCCCGGTGCAGGCGGCGCTGGCCGAGGTCGGCTACGAGTCGCCTTCGCCGATCCAGGCGGCGACCATCCCCGCGCTGCT
>DASRYD010000306.1:0-7269 GCA_035653955.1 Pseudoxanthomonas sp. | reverse complement strand
GCCGAGCTTGTCGGCGAGGGCGTAAATGATCTTGAAGTTTTCGGCCGAACCGACGCCGCGGCCGCCGGAGACGACGCGCTTGGCGCTTTGCAGGTCGGGACGGTCCGACTTGCCGGCGGCGAGGCCGATGTAACGGGTGTGGTTGGGCAGGACGGCGCTGGTCGAGACTGCTTCGACCGCGGCGCTGCCACCCCTGACCGTTTCCGGCCACGAGGCGGTGCGCACGGTGGCGACGACGGTGCGATCGGCCGGGGCTTCGACACTGACGATCGCGTTGCCGGCGTAGATCGGGCGCTTGAACGCATGCGGACCATCCACGGCCATCAGGTCGGACACCTGGGCCACGCCCAGCAGGGCCGCCACGACCGGCATCAGGTCCTTGCCGAAGGTGGTGCTGGGGCCGAACACGTGGGTGTAGCCCGCGGCCAGTTCGGCGATCTGCGGGCCGAGTACCTGGGCCAGCGCATGGGCATTGGCCGGATTGGCGACGGCCAGTACCTTGGATACCCCGGCGATCTGTGCGGCTTCGGCGGCGATGGCGGCCGGGTCGGCGGCCAGCACGACGATGTCGATGGCTTCGGGATTCAGCGCAGCGGCGGCGCTGACGGTCTTGGCGGTGGACGCGTTGAGCTTGCCGTCCAGGTGTTCGGCGACGACGAGGACCTTGGCCTGCGTACTGTTCGACATCACAGCAACCCCTTCTGCTTGAGTGCGGCGACCAGTTCGGCCGCGTCCTTGACCATCACGCCCTTGCTGCGCTTCGCGGGCGGGGCATGGTGGGTGGTGTTGAGGAAATCGGCCGATTCGACGCCCAGATCGGCGAATTGCAGGGTTTCCAGCGGCTTGCTCTTGGCCTTCATGATGTCCGGCAGCTTGATGAAGCGCGGCTCGTTCAGGCGCAGGTCGGTGGTGACCACGGCCGGCAGGTCGACTTCCAGCGTCTCCAGGCCGGCATCGACTTCGCGGGTCACCGTGGCCTTGCCGTCCGCGATGTCCAGCTTCGAGGCGAAGGTCGCCTGCGGGCGGCCCCACAGCGTGGCCAGCATCTGGCCAGTCTGGTTGGCGTCGTCGTCGATGGCCTGCTTGCCGAGGATGACCAGGTCCGGCTGTTCCTTCTCGACCAGCTTGAGCAGGGCGCGGGCGGCGGTCAGCGGCTGGATCGGCGCATCGGAAACGACGTGGATGGCGCGGTTGGCGCCCATGGCCAGCCCGTTGCGCAGGTGGGCCTGGGCGTCGGCCGGGGCGATCGTGGCGACCACGACCTCGGCGGCGATGCCCTTGTCGCGCAGGCGCAGGGCTTCTTCCAGCGCGATCTCGTCGAACGGGTTGGGCGACAGCTTCACGCCATCGGTGACCACGCCGGAACCGTCCGGCTTGACCTGGATGCGGACGTTGAAGTCCACCACCCGCTTGTAGGCGACGAGGATTTTCATCGGGTTTGGGGGTCCTTGGAGTTGCGCGAGCCCGGCGAGCGGCGGCTGGCGGGCGGAAGGCCGATTTTACCGGCGCGGGGACGACCGTGCGAGCGCGTAGGGTCGGCTGCCGTTCACGACCATTGCCCGAAAGGGCATGCCGGGGGGCAGGGCCGGCGTACTAAACTAGCGAGCACACCCCACACGGAACGGGCCCATGGCCAAAAACAAGCTTTATTCCAGCGCCGACGAGGCCCTGAAAGGCATCGTCGCCGATGGCCAGACCATTGCGGTCGGCGGTTTCGGCCTGTGCGGCATTCCCGAGGCATTGATCTTGGCTTTGCGCGACAGCGGCGCGAGCGGATTGACCGCGATTTCCAACAACGCGGGCGTGGATGGCTTCGGTCTGGGTCAACTGCTTTCGACCCGGCAGATCAAGAAAATGATTTCGTCCTACGTGGGCGAGAACAAGGAATTCGAGCGCCAATACCTGTCCGGCGAGCTGGAGCTGGAATTCAACCCGCAGGGCGCGCTGGCCGAGCGCCTGCGCGCCGGCGGCGCGGGGATCCCGGCCTTCTACACCCGTACCGGCTATGGCACGGTCGTGGCCGAAGGCAAGGAGACCCGCCAGTTCGGCGAGCACTGGTACGTGCTGGAAACAGCGCTGGTCGCGGATGTGTCGCTGGTCAAGGCGTGGAAGGCCGACAAGGCCGGCAACCTGGTGTTTCGCAAGACCGCGCGCAATTTCAATCCCGCCGTCGCGATGGCCGGCAAGGTCTGCGTGGCCGAAGTCGAGGAGCTGGTCGAGATCGGCGCGCTCGACCCCGACCATGTGCACCTGCCCGGCATCTACGTGGACCGCATCGTGGCGAATTCGAACCCCGAGAAGCGCATCGAGAACCGCACGGTTCGCCAAGGAGACAAGTGATGGCCTGGACCCGCGACGAAATGGCGCAGCGCGCCGCACGCGAATTGACCGACGGCGCCTACGTGAACCTCGGCATCGGCTTGCCGACGCTGGTGGCCAACTACATTCCCGACGGGATCGATGTGTGGCTGCAATCGGAAAACGGCTTGCTCGGCATCGGCCCGTTCCCGACCGAAGACGAAGTCGATGCCGACCTGATCAACGCCGGCAAGCAGACCGTGACCGCGCGCGCCGGTGCCAGCTATTTTGGCAGCCACGACTCGTTCGCGATGATCCGTGGCGGGCATATCGATCTGGCCGTGCTCGGCGCGATGCAGGTCACCGACAAGGGCGACCTGGCCAACTGGATGGTGCCCGGCAAGATGGTCAAGGGTATGGGCGGCGCGATGGACCTGGTCGCCGGCGTCAAGCGCATCGTCGTGCTGATGGAGCACACCGCGAAGAACGGCGAACACAAGATCCTGCCCGAGTGCAATCTGCCGCTGACCGGCGTCGGCGTGGTCGATCGCATCATCACCGACCTGGCCATCTTCGATGTGACGCCGGACGGCCTGGTGCTGGTCGAAACCGCGCCGGGTGTGAGCGACGAAGAATTGCAGCAGAAGACCGGCGTGGCTTACCGCAAGGCGGCCTGAACGGCGCGCGCAGGTCTTTGCCGTGGCGTTGCTATGATGCATGCAACTCATCGCGGGCACGCATCATGCTCCATCCGGTCATCCTCAGCGGCGGCAGCGGTTCGCGTCTGTGGCCGCTGTCGCGGCAGAACTTGCCCAAGCAATTCCTCGCCCTGGTCGGCGAGCGTTCGCTTTATCAGGAAACCGTGCTGCGGGCCAGCCGCCTACCGGGTGCGCAGGCGCCGGTGACGGTTTGTAGCGACGATCATCGCTTCATGGTCGGCGAGCAGTTGCAGGGCGTCGGCATTCCCAGCGGCGGCATTCTGCTGGAGCCGGTCGCACGCAACACCGCGCCGGCGATTGCGCTGGCGGCATTGCATCTGGTCGCTGCGTCGCCCGAGGCGACGATGCTGGTGTTGCCGGCGGACCATCTGATCGAAGACGAAGCCGCATTCCGCGATGCCGTCGAACGCGCGTTGGCGCTGGCCGAAGCGGGTTGGCTGGTTACCTTCGGCATCCAGCCCGATTATCCGGAAACCGGTTACGGCTATATCGCCCGCGGCGTAGCGCTGGGCGAGGGCGGCTTCAAGGTCGCGCGTTTCGTCGAGAAACCGGATCTGGCCACGGCGGAGAGTTATCTGGCCAATGGCGACTACGCGTGGAATTCGGGCATGTTCCTGTTCAGGGCGCAACGTTTCATCGAGGAATTGGCGGCGCATGCGCCGGCGATGCTCGAAGCCGTGCGCAAGGCCTATGCCGCTGCGCGCAGCGACCTCGATTTCATTCGCGTCGATGCCGACGCCTTCGCCACGAGCCCCAACGATTCCATCGACTACGCGGTGATGGAAAAGACCGCGCGCGCCGCGGTGGTGCCGGTCAGTTGCGGCTGGAGCGACATCGGTTCGTGGTCGTCGCTGTGGTCCGTGGCCGAGCGCGACGACGACGGCAACCGTACCGATGGCGACGTGATCGCCGTGGACACGCGCGGCAGCCTGGTGCGCGCATCGGAACGGCGCCTGATCGCCACGCTTGGCGTCGAGGATCTGGTCATCATCGACACGCCCGATGCGACCCTGGTGGCGCGCAAGGACCGGGTGCAGGACGTGAAAACCATCGTCGACCGGCTGAAGCGGGCGGGCCGGCAGGAACACCTGTTCCATCGCAAGGTCTATCGGCCCTGGGGCAGCTACGATTCCATCGACATGGGCGAGCGTTTCCAGGTCAAGCGCATCGTGGTCAAGCCGGGCGCGGCGCTGAGTCTGCAGAAGCACCACAAGCGCGCCGAACACTGGATCGTGGTTTCCGGCACCGCGGAAGTGACCTGCGACGACAAAGTGTTCGAACTGCACGAAAACCAGAGCACCTACATCCCGCTGGGCAGCGTGCACCGGTTGCGCAACACCGGCGACAAGCCGGTGGAACTGATCGAAGTGCAGTCCGGAAGCTATCTGGGCGAAGACGATATCGTCCGCCTTGACGACGTCTACGGCCGCTCGTAGCGTACGGCTTTCGTAGGAGCGCACTTCAGTGCGCGACCGGGAGAATCACGCTCTGCGGAAAATTCCGTAGCGATCGGATGCCTACGGTCGCGCACTGAAGTGCGCTCCTACGAGGTTCCTACAGGTTCTGGTAATTCGGCCCGCCGCCGCCCTGCGGGGCGACCCAGACGATGTTCTGGGTGGGGTCCTTGATGTCGCAGGTCTTGCAATGCACGCAGTTGGCGGCGTTGATCTGCAGGCGTTCGCTGCCGGCTTCGCCGACGAACTCGTACACGGCCGCCGGGCAGTAGCGCGCTTCGGGGCCGGCATATTCGCGCAGGTTGACTTCGACCGGAATCGACGGGTCCTTCAGCGTCAGGTGCGCCGGCTGGTTTTCGTCGTGAAAGGTGCTCGACAGGAATACCGAGCTGAGTCGGTCGAAGGTCAGCACGCCGTCGGGCTTCGGGTACTCGATCTTCGGCTGCGTCGCCGCCGGTTCCAGGCAGGCATGGTCGGGTTTGTGCCGATGGACCGTCCACGGCGGGTTGCGGATGCCCAGCTTCGGTAGCAGCCATTGTTCGATGCCGGTCATCAGGGTGGCGAAGGTACGGCCCTTCTTGAACCACTGCTTGAAGTTCTTGGATTGCAGCAGTTCGGCATGCAGCCAGCTCTTTTCGAACGCGGCGGGATAGGTCGACAGTTCGTCGCGCTGGCGGCCTTCGCCCAATGCCGCGAACGCCGCTTCGGCGGCCAGCATGCCGGTCTTGATTGCGGCGTGGCTGCCCTTGATCCGGCTGGCGTTGAGATAACCGGCTTCGCAACCGACCAGCGCGCCGCCGGGGAACACCGTCTTCGGCAGGCTCAGCAGGCCGCCGGCGGTGATCGCGCGCGCGCCGTAGCCAATCCGCTTGCCACCTTCCAGGTGCTTGCGGATCGCCGGGTGCGTCTTGAAGCGCTGGAATTCGTTGAACGGACTCAGCCACGGATTCTTGAAGTCGAGGCCGACCACGAAGCCGACCGAAATCTTGCCGTCGTCGGCGTGGTACAGGAACGAGCCGCCGTAGGTTTCGCCGTCCAGCGGCCAGCCGGCGGTATGCACGACCAGGCCCGGCTGGTGCTTGGCCGGATCGGCCTGCCACAGCTCCTTGATGCCGATGCCATAGCTCTGCGGATCCTTGCCTTCGTCCAGCTTGAACTTCTCGATCAACTGCCGGCCCAGTTGGCCGCGCGAGCCTTCGGCGAAGATCGTGTACTTCGCATGCAGCTCCATGCCGCGCTGGTACTGGTCGGTCGGCTGGCCGTCCTTGCCGATGCCCATGTCGCCGGTGGCCACGCCCTTGACCGCACCGGCCTCGTCGTACAGCACTTCGGCGGCGGCGAAGCCCGGGAAGATCTCCACGCCGAGCGCTTCCGCCTGCTGCGCCAGCCAGCGCGTGACCGCGCCGAGGCTGACGATGTAATTGCCCTCGTTGTGGAAGCATCCGGGCAACAGCCAGTTCGGTGTGGCCTTCGCGCCGGTTTCGTCGAGGAACAGGAATTCGTCCCTGGTCACCGCCTGCTTCAGCGGCGCGCCGCGTTCCTTCCAGTCCGGGAACAGTTCGGTCAGCGCCTTCGGATCCATGATGGCGCCGGACAGGATGTGCGCGCCCGGCTCGGAACCCTTTTCCAGCACGCAGATCGATACCTCGCGGCCCGCTTCGGCCGCCAGCTGCTTGAGCCGGATCGCGAACGCCAGCCCGGCCGGGCCCGCGCCGACAGTGACGACGTCGTACTCCATCACATCGCGTTCGACGTCGCTCATGCGGGCTTCCTCGGCTGGCATCGGAAAGGCATTATTTTCGGGGTTTGCGCGGTGCGGGGCAAATCCGCCAGCATGGGGCGATGACCGTACCCGAAGCCCCCGACGCGAATGGCGGCCATATCGAGCTGCGCGGTGCGGAATTGCGGTACCGGCCCGGCTGGTTGCCGGCAGGGCAGGCCGACAGGCTGTTCGACATGCTGGCGGCGCAAGTGCCGTGGGAAATCCATCGCATCCGCCTGTTTGGCCGTGAGGTCGATTCGCCCCGGCTGAGTTGCTGGATGGGCGATGCCGACGCGACGTATCGTTATTCCGGCGTGCGTCATGCGCCGCGGCCGTGGCTGCCGGCGCTGGCGGAAATACGCGAGCGACTGCGCCGCGAAATCCGCGTGGATTCCAACAGCGTGCTGCTCAACCGCTATCGCAACGGTCGCGATGCGATGGGCTGGCACAGCGACGACGAGGCCGAACTCGGCTCCGAACCGGTCATCGCTTCGCTGAGTCTCGGCGCGACGCGGCGCTTCGTGTTGAAACACCGTCGCGAGCCATCATGCCGGCTCGCGCTGGAACTGGAGCACGGCAGTCTGTTGCTGATGGCCGGCGCTACCCAGCGGCATTACCGGCATGCGTTGCCGCGCACGGTGAAGCCGGTGGGCGAGCGCATCAACCTGACCTTCCGGCGCCTCGTCGCGCCGGCGCGGTCGTAGGGGCGCCAAGGTGCGCTCCTACAGGTTTGTGCTCAGTGTCGGGCAGACGCATCGGCTTGGCCGCTCTGCAGCGACCAGCCGGCAAGGTCGCGAGTGATTGCGGCCAGGGACTGCTCGAACGCGGCGGCGACCTGCGGCACTTCGACGCCGGCGGCGGGCTGCGCCTGCAGGAATGTGCGGGTGGCGACGATGCGCTGGTCGCGCATGCGCATCAGCTTGGCGTTGACTTCGATGGTCGCGCTGGGCACGGCCTGGCCGGCGTAGTCGGCTTCGAAACGGCGCAGGTCCATCAGCAACCGGTAGTCGGCACGGGCGCCGGCGCCGATGCGCGC
>DASRYD010000305.1:0-4755 GCA_035653955.1 Pseudoxanthomonas sp. | reverse complement strand
GTGGCCGGGTCGTAGCGGGTCAGCCCGCCTGGCGTCCCGACCCAGACCAGGCCGTCGCGATCCTCGAACACCGAGCTGGCGATGGTGCCGGGGCCGATGTTCTCGACGCGGTGCGCGACCGCGCCGGTTTCCGGATCGATCTCATCGAGCGTGCCGCTCGTGCCGACCGCCCAGATCGCGCCGCTGCGCGACGGCGCCAGTTGGTAGACCTGCGGATTGCCAAGCGAATCGGGCTTGTCCGCGCGCTTGGTCAACACGGAGAACTGGCGCCAGTCCGGCGTGAGGTACCACAGGCCCGAATCCGAGCTGGAAAACCACAGCCCGCCCTCGGCGTCCTCCATCGCGTCGGTGAATTGCGGCTTGGTCGTGCCCTGGATCACCGCGCTGTACAACGGCACGTGCCAGATCGCGCTCTCTTCGGCGCGATATAGGCCTTCGAACGCATCCAGCCAATAGCTGCCCTGGCGATCCTGCAGCAAGGTGCCGTAGATCACCATGCCGCCTTCGACCACCCAGGGTTCGCGCAGGTAGCCGCCGTCGGCGCGATACAGGCTGCCGCCCATGATCGTGCCGATCCACAGCGCATTGCTGCGGTCCACATACAGGCGCGTTACGTAGGGATTGACCAGCGCGGCATCGGGCACGCGTTCGAAATCGCGCCCCGTCCAGCGCGCTGCGCCGCGATCCGTACCGATCCACAGGGTGCCGTCCTGGGCCACCGTCAACGATGTCACCATCGTGCTGGGCAGGCTGCGCGGATCGCCGGCTCGCGGCAGGTAATGATCGAGGCGGCCGTTCGCGACCAGCCGGTACAGACCGGCCTTCTCCACACCGAACCAGATATCGCCGTTGGCGGTGCTGGCCACCGTCCACACGCTGTCGCCGTCCAGCGCGGGCCGGGTACGGCGATTCAGATAGCGGAAGCTGTTGCGTTCGGCGTCGAAAATCGCCAGGCCCTGGCCGAGCGTACCGGCCAGCACGCGGTTGTCGCGGTCGATGGCGATGCTCTGCACCACGTTCGCGCGCAAGCCCTGGCCGATGCGCCAGACCTTGAAACCGGTCCCGTCGTAGCGGGCCAGTCCGTCGCCGGTGGCCAGCCACAGATAGCCGTCGGCGTCTTCGGCGACATCCCATACCGCGTTGGAAGGCAAGCCGTCGGCGACGGTCAACTGGCGCACGCGCGGGGTTTCCGGCAGACCGGCGTGCGCCGGTGCCGCCAGCCATGCCATGCATGCCAGCGCCAGCCATGCCCGCCAGTTCAACCCCACCCGTCGTCTCCCGCTTCCGCCATTGCCGGCCTTCCCTGTCCCGCTGTCGCCGGGCATCCTCGCAATGGACTGTTGCGCGCGCAAGCAGCGGGGCTTCAGCCAGTCCGCCTAGAATCCCGGACATGCGCCTCCTTGCCTTCGTCCTGCTGTTCGCGTCGCCGGCCGCTTTCGCGGCCACGGCCACCTATGCGCTCGACCCGGTGCACACGCGGGTGGCCTTTGCGGTCAGCCACGCCGGTTTCTCGCAGGCCATCGGCACCGTGTCCGGCAGCACCGGCGCCTTGCGCTTCGATCCGGACGACTGGACCACGGCCAGGCTGGAAGTCAGCGTGCCCCTGGACCGCGCCGATCTGGGCGATGCCGACTGGAACCGCGCCGCGCTCGCGGGCAACCTGCTGGACGCGAAGCGCTACCCCACCGCGACCTTCGTTTCGACCCGGGTCGAACCCAATGGCCCGAATCGTGCCTCTGTATATGGAACTCTGACCCTGCACGGCGTAGCCAAACCGGTGAAACTCGACGTGACCCTCAATGCGCTCAAGCGCCATCCGCTGCCGCCGTTCCGCCGCACCGCCGGCTTCTCGGCCACGGCGACGATCAGCCGCGCGGAATTCGGCATCGACGCATGGAAGTCGGTGATCGGCGACAGCGTCGAGTTGCGCATCGAGGCCGAAGCCGTGCGCAAGCGCGGCGACATGGAACCCGAAGACGACGCGCCGCCGGTTCCCGTCCCCGATTCCGTTGCCGTTCCGACCACCCAAGAGCCCGCCCGATGACCCTGAAGAACACCGACGACCGCTGGGGTACCGTCAGCCAGAGCCTGCACTGGCTGATCGTCGTGCTGATCCTGGGCCTGGGCGTGGTCGGCCTGATCATGGGCGAGCTGCCCAAGACCCCGAAATATTTCTGGGTCTACACGATGCACAAGTCGTTCGGCATCACCGTGCTGGGGTTGATGCTGGCGCGACTGGGCTGGCGCCTGTACGCGGGTGCGCCGAAGCCGGTCGCCGGTACGCCTGGCTGGCAGCATGCCACCGCTACGCTGACCCATTTCCTGTTGTACGTGCTGGCCCTGGGCATTCCGTTGAGCGGCTGGCTGTACGACTCGGCCAGCGGCCTGCGCCCGTTCAAGTTCTTCGGCCTGTTCGCCATGCCCAAGCTGGTGGGGCCCGATGATGCCTTGAAGGCCTTGACCCACGAACTGCACGAATGGGGTTTCTGGCTGCTGATCGCGCTGGTCGCAGCGCATGCCGGCGCGGCGTTCTACCACCACCTGTTCCAGCACGACGCCACGCTGGCGCGCATGTTGCCGCGCCGCTGGCTGAAATCCCCCATCGACGAAACCCTTGCCCCGGAGGAACGCCGCCATGTCGTCTAAGTTCACCACGCCCGCCCTGACCGCCGCCGCCCTGGTCGCGATGATGGCGTCCGCACCGGTCCGCGCCGCCGACTACGTGCAGGCGCCCGGTTCCACCCTCGCCTTCGCCAGCAAGTACGACGGCGAGGTGTTCAGTGGCCGCTTCGGCAGCTTCAGCACCACCCTGAGTTTCGATCCGGCCAAGCTGGCTGCGTCCAGGCTGGACGTGACCATCGGCCTGGCCGGCACCAAGACCGGCAACGACGACCGCGATTCCACGTTGCAGTCGGCCGACTTCTTCGACGTGGCGAAATTCGCCCAGGCCCGCTACACCGCGACCAAGTTCCGTTCGCTCGGCGGCAACCAGTACGCCGCCGACGGCAGCCTGACCCTGCGTGGCGTGACCAGGCCGGTGACCTTGACCTTCACCTGGACGCCGGGCCCGCAACCGGTGCTGGCCGGCAAGGCCACGGTCAAGCGCCTCGACTTCGGCGTCGGCAGCGGCGACTGGACCGATACCAGCAGTCTGCCGAACGAAGTCGCGATCAGCACCAAGGTCGTGTTCAAGGCGAAATAGGCGCCGGCATTGTGCCGGACCGGCGGAAATGCGCGCCGCGTGACTTCCAGCCCATGCGGACGTGGACCGAACGCGGACACTGCGGGCATCGTTCCGTTCCGGGAAACTCGCCATGCCGACCCGCCTGCCGCCGTTCTTCCTCTCCGCGCTGATCGCGGTCCTGCCATGCGTCGCGCTCGCGGGCGACGGTGCGGGCAGCCCCGAGGAAGCCGCGCAACGCTACTTCCGTGCCGAGGCGCAGTTCGACCTGGACGCGCTGAAGGGCGTCCTGGACCCGCAATTCGTCGAGATCAGCCCGCTGGGCGAAGTCGACGAGCACGACAAGGTGCTGTCGTTCTACACGCCGGACCAGAAGGTCGACGCGCCGCCGATGCAGTTCGAACCGTACGTGGTGCGCCGGCATGGCGACTTCGCGGTGATCAGCACGCGCGCCACGATGACCGTGAAGGAACAATCGCGCTCGATGACCGTCGGTTTGACCGCGCGGCGCGATGCGGGCGGCTGGAAGCTGCTTTCCGCGCAATACACCGTGTTCCGGCCGAAAGCCGCGCCGCCTGCCGGCGCTAAGCCGGGCGGCTGAGGAAGCCGGCCAGCTTCGCCGCATCGAACGGCCAGTCCAGCTCCGCGCCGCTGGCCGTTTCCCGCAGCACCGGCACGCGGACCCCATAGCGCGCTTCCAGCGTATCGTCGCCGTCGATGAACACGCTGTCGAAGTCGGGGACGCGCGCCGCGGCCAGCACGGCCAAGGCCTGGTCGCACAAGTGGCAATCGTCGCGCTGATAGAGGATCAGGGCCAAGGTTCGCAACCGTATCGTTGCGTTGCGGGACGTCCCCGCAACGAGGGCGCCGTAGAATACGCGAATGTCAGTCAGCACCTTCGACCTGTTCAAGATCGGCATCGGCCCGAGTTCCTCCCACACCGTCGGCCCGATGCGCGCCGCGGCGCGCTTCGTTTCGCGCTGGCTGGAAGAACCCGGCCGCCTCGACGACGTCGCCCGCATCCGTGCCGAGGTGTTCGGCTCGCTGGCCCTGACCGGGCGCGGCCACGGCACCGACAAGGCGGTGCTGATGGGATTGGAAGGCCACCTCCCGAACCTGATCGACCCCGACGTCATCCCGCCTGCGCTGGAACGCATTCGCGGCGAGAAGCGCATCCAGCTCGGCGGACGCCATGCCATCGCCTTCGACGAGAAACGCGACCTGCTGATGAACAAGCGGCAGAAGCTGCCCTACCACACCAACGGCATGCGCTTCACCGCCTACGACGCCAACGACGAAGTGATCGCCACGCGCGACTATTACTCGGTCGGCGGCGGTTTCGTGGTCAACCAGGACGACGCCGCCGAAGACCGCATCGTCGCCGACACCACGCCGTTGCCCTACCCGTTCAAGACTGGCGACGCCTTGCTGGCGCAAGCGCGCGACAGCGGCATGAGCATCGCGCAGATGATGTTCGAAAACGAAAAATCCTGGCGTAGCGAAGACGAGATCCGCGCCCAGCTGCGCGAGATCTGGAGCGCGATGCAGTCGTGCGTCACCCGCGGCATCCGCGA
>DASRYD010000304.1:0-9222 GCA_035653955.1 Pseudoxanthomonas sp. | reverse complement strand
GTCCGCTCTGGCACCGTGCTGGCCACGCTGGCGGGGCGCAGCCGTGCGCTGGTGTCGGCAGAGCGCAGCGCACTGAACTTCCTGCAGACCCTGTCGGGCACCGCCACGACCACCGCCGCTTTCGTCGAAGCCGTGCGCGGTACCCCGGCGAAGATCCTCGACACCCGCAAGACCCTGCCCGGCCTGCGCCTGGCGCAGAAATACGCGGTGCGGGTCGGCGGCGGAGTCAACCATCGCATCGGCCTATACGACGCGGTGATGCTGAAGGAAAACCACATCCGCGCTTTCGGCTCCATCGCGGCGGCGATCCGCGCCGCGCGCGTCGCGCAGCCGACGTTGCCGTTGATCGTCGAAGTGGAAACCCTGGCCCAACTGGAAGAAGCCTTGCGCGAAGGTTGCGAGCGCATCCTGATCGACGACTTCGACGCGGACGCGCGTCGCGAAGCGGTGCGTATCGCGGCCGGACCGACTTTCAGGGGACGTGTTCCGCTGGAGGTTTCCGGCAGCGTCGACCTGGCCCGCGTGCGCGCCATCGCCGAGGACGGCGTCGATTGCATTTCGATCGGCGCGCTGACCAAGCATGTGCAGGCCATCGATCTGTCGATGAAGCTCGGCCCGGTGCCGGCGCAATACGGCGGTCCCTGAGCATGGGCCTGATCCTGCTGATGATCGCCGGCGCCGCGATATTCGCCTACTGGAACGCCGCGCGCGCCGCCGCCGAACGTGCCGAGCAGCTGGGCCGCAACGCCTGCGAGGCGGCGCAGGTGATCTGGCTGGACCAGAGCGTGCATGCGACGGGCTTGCGGCTGCGCCGCAACGAGGACGGCCGGCTCGGGTTCGAACGCACTTTCCGCTTCGACTATTCCTACGACGGCATCGAGCGCCACAGCGGACGGCTGGTGCTGCGCGGCGAGCAACTGGTGTCGTTCGTCGGCCCGGTCAAACCGACCGTGGTGCCGTTCGAACGGTTGAACTGACCAGGAAGCCGGTGATACCCGGCGTGGGGATTCCGGACCTATTTCACCACGCGCAGGAACGGCGGTCGCTTGGCGCCCGTGGGCGCATCGTCCGGCGCCGGCGCATCGGGTGGCGGGGCGTCGTCGCCGCCGTCGGGATCGGGCGTTCCGGCGATGTCGTCGGGCAGCGCCATGCCTTGCCCGGTTTCGCGCGCATAGATCGCCAGCACCGCAGGGATCGGCACGCGCACGGGGTAGCTGACCCCGCCGAAGCGCGCGCTGAAGCTGACGCTGTCGTTGTCGATCAGCAAGTGGGCCACCGCGCGCTGCGCGATGTTCAGCACCACCTTGCCTTCCTTCACCGCGCTGGCCGGCACCTGCACGCCCGCCTGGGTCGCATCGACCAGCAGGTGCGGAGTCATGTCGTTGTCGGCGATCCACTCCGCCAGCGCCCGCAACAGATACGGGCGATGGCTGGTCATGCGGGGAGTGGCGTCGTTCATGGAACCTGGATCGGGAATTCGGACATTTCGCGGGAAGCCTAGCACTTCGACCGTGCCCGCGAATCCCCGATCGCGGCTACGCCGGGATTTCCCGCAGCTTCCTTTCCTGATCGGTCAGGCTGCGGATGAAGCCGGGGTTGCGGAAGATGCGGTTGCCGTAGTCTTCGATGGCCTTGCCGTCCTTCGGCAGCGGGATGTCCAGCGATGGCAGGCGCCAGATGATCGGCGCCATCGCGCAATCGGCCAGGCTCATTTCCGGGTTCAGGAAGAACTTGCTGGCCTTGAACAGCGGCACCGACGCGGTCAGCAACTCCTTCAGGCGCTTGCGCGCGGCATCGGCCTGCGCCTTGTTGCCCAGCTGGATCGCCTGTACCTGCGGCACCCAGTCGTGCTCGATGCGCAGCATGGCCAGGCGCAGGCGCGCGCGCGACAGCGGGTCGACCGGCATCAACGGCGGGTGCGGATAACGTTCGTCGAGGTATTCGCTGACCACCGACGCGGCGTACAGGACCAGGTCGCGTTCGACCAGGGTCGGCACCGAGTGGTACGGGTTGAGGTCGATCAGGTCTTCGGGCGGGTTCTGCGGATCGACCGCAACCATGTCGTAGGTGACGCCCTTGGCCGACAGCACCAGGCGGACCCGGTGGCACAGCACGTCATCGGTCGAAGAAAACAGGGTCAGGGTATTGCGCATACGCGGACTCGCAGCCATTTGGCTCTCCGACGACCGGAAACCGCCGATCGCATCGGCGCCGCCAGCCCCTTGCCGGCGGTCGCCACGGTTCTAGCGCGGTGCTTCAGCCCCAAACCCGGGAAACCTCGCTGTTTCGCAGGCTTTCCGCCGGGACTCGCATCAATGCACGTCGCGCCAGTATTCCTGCTTCAGCAGATAGGCCAGCAAGGCCAGCGCCGCCAGGAACAGGACTACCCACACGCCGATGTTCTGGCGCTTGAGCGCCGCCGGCTCGCCGGCGTATTCGAGGAAGTTGGTGACGTCGCGCACCGCCTGGTCGTACGCCTGCGGCGGCACGTTGCCGGGCTGGGTCACCTTCAGCGCCTCCACCGGACGCTCGCCCGCCGCGTCGGCCTTGCCGAACTCGGCGTGCTGCAGGCCCTGCATCTCCCACAGCGGATTCGGCATCGATGCGTTGGGGAACAGCTTGTTGTTCCAGCCCAGCGGACGCGATTCGTCCAGGTAGAACGACTTCAGGTAGGTATAGACCCAGTCGCTGCCGCGCACGCGCGCGATCAGGCTCAGGTCCGGCGGCATCTTGCCGAACCACTTCTTGGCGCTGTCTTCCTGCAGCGACACCTGGATCTGGTCGCCGATCTTGCCGCCGGTGAAGTTGAGGTTCTGCATCACTTCCTCCTCGGTCAGGCCGAGGTCGGAGGCGATGCGCGAGTAGCGCAGGTACTTCAGCGAATGGCAGCCGGAGCAGTAGCTGACGTACAGCTTGGCGCCGCGCTGCAGCGAGGCCTTGTCGGTCAGGTCGTTGCCGGCCTGCTGCAGGTCGCCGCCCTCGTTGGCCAGCGCGGATGCGGACAGCAGCAGCGCGCCGACCAGGGCGAACAGGCGGACAGTGAGGTTCTTAGTCATGCGTCGTCACCCGTTCCGGCACCGGCTTGGTCTGGTCGATCTTCGTCCACCACGGCATGGTCAGGAAGAAGAGGTAGTAAAGGACGGTCAGCACGCGGCCGATGACGGTTTCGACCGGATCGGTGCCGGGGCCGGCGCCGATCTTCATCAGCCACAGGAAGCTGACCGCGAACATGCCCAGCATCAGCCACGACAGCTTGCCGCGGTACTTGAACGACTTGACCTGGCTCTTGTCCAGCCACGGCGCCAGGAACAGCAGCACGATCGCGCCGAACATCACCAGCACGCCCCACAGCTTGATGCCGAAGAACGACGGCACCACGCGCAACATCGCGTAGTACGGAGTGAAATACCACACCGGCTTGATGTGGGTCGGCGTCACCAGCGGGTTGGCCGCGGTGAAGTTGTCGTGTTCGAGGAACCAGCCGCCGAAGGTCGGGGCGAAGAACACGATGAACGCGGCGATGATCAGGAAGAACGCGACGCCGAAGGTGTCCTTGACCGTGTAGTACGGATGGAACGGGATGCCGTCGGCCGGCGCGGTCGGCGACCAGCGGTTGCCCTTCGGGCCCTTCTTGATCTCGACGCCGTCGGGGTTGTTCGAGCCGACTTCATGCAGCGCGCCCAGGTGCAGCACGACCAGCAGCAGCAGCACCAGCGGCAGCGCGATCACGTGCAGGGCGAAGAAGCGGTTCAGCGTGGCATCGGACGGGATGTAGTCGCCCATGATCCACTCGGTCAGGCCCTGGCCGATCACCGGGATGGCGCCGAACAGCGAGATGATCACCTTCGCGCCCCAGAACGACATCTGGCCCCACGGCAGCACGTAGCCCATGAAGGCTTCCGCCATCAGCACCAGGTAGATCAACATGCCGAGCACCCACACCAGTTCGCGCGGCTTCTTGTACGAGCCGTACATCAGGCCGCGGAACATGTGCAGGTACACGACGATGAAGAACAGCGAAGCGCCGGTGCTGTGCATGTAGCGGATCAGCCAGCCCCACTCCACGTCTCGCATGATGTACTCGACGGAAGAGAAGGCTTCCGCCGCGCTCGGCTTGAAGTGCATCGTCAGGAAGATGCCGGTGACGATCTGGTTGACCAGCACCAGCAGGGCCAGCGAGCCCATGTAGTACCAGAAGTTGAAGTTCTTCGGAGCGTAGTACTCCGACATGTGCTTCTTGTAGAAGGGCATGAAGCCCGGCGCGCGCGCGGTGAACCAGTCCCACGCGTTGTTGGCGGTGCGTACAATCGGGTTCGTACTCATGGCTTACGCGGCCCCCTGCGGGTCTTCGCCGATCACGATGGTGTTGTCGTCCGCGAAGCGATACGGCGGCACCGGCAGGTTGGCCGGCGCCGGCATGGACTTGTACACGCGGCCGGCCAGGTCGTAGCGCGACTTGTGGCAGGGGCAGAAGTAGCCGCCCTTCCAGTCCGGGTCGAACGGCTCGGGCTTGATCTCCGGCACGAAGTCCGGCGCGCAACCCAGGTGGGTGCACACGCCGACCAGCACCAGGATCTCGGGCTTGATCGAACGGTGTTCGTTCTGCGCGTACTTCGGCTGCTGGTCGGTGTTGGCCGACTTCGGATCGGCGACCAGCGCGTCCATTTTCGGCAACTGGGCCAGCATTTCCTTGGAGCGCTTGGCGATGAAGATCGGCTGCCCGCGCCAGGCGATGCCGCTGAGCTGCTGGCCTTCCTGCAAGGCGCTGATGTCGACCGAAACCGGAGCGCCGGCCTGCTTGGCGCGTTCGCTGGGGTTCCACGATTTGATGAACGGCACTGCTGCGAATCCGGCTCCGACTGCACCGACCACGGCCGTGGTCGCAGTCAGGAACCGGCGTCGGCCCGTATTCACAGGGCCATGGACCTCATCGTTGGCCATCCGGCACTCCAGGAAACTGAAAGGTAGCTAAGTGGCTGCCATGGCCCGCGCGTGAACTCCCCCGCCCAAGCCGCGTAACGCAGTTGACGGCCAAGTGTAGCGGAAGGCCTGAACGGCCGACAACTTCACTTATGGAATCAATGACTTAGCACGAAAACCCCGAACCGTCGGGTCAACGGGTCGCCAGCATGCCCCGGTAGCGCTCGGCCAGAACGCCGACGCGTTCCACGTAGCGCTGGGTCTCGCGGTACGGCGGCACGCCCCCATGCCGGTCCACCGCGCCCTCGCCGGCGTTGTAGCCGGCCGCGGCCTTGGTCAGGTCGCCGTTGTAGCGTTTCAGCAACCACGACAGGTATTGCACGCCGCCGCGGATGTTCTGGCCGGCGTTGAAGGCGTCGGTCACGCCGAAACGGCGTGCCGTGGCCGGCATCAGCTGCATCAGCCCCTGCGCGCCGACCCGCGACAGCGCCATCGGGTTGTACGAGGATTCGGCGTGCATGATGGCGCGGATCACCGCCTCCTCGACCCCGAATTCACGCGAGGCCGAGGTGATTTCCGACTGGAAGGCATTGGTGTTCAGCCGCAGGGTGCCGAAGTTCAGGTTGGGGTTGCCGCAGGCGTAGCAGGTCTCGATGTAGCTGTACTTGATGACCCGCAGGCTGGCCAGGGTGCCCGCGCCGCGCGGCTTGGCGCTGGTGTAGTGGCGCACGCCGTCCTTGATGTAGGAATAGACCTGTCCGCTGACCACCCGGCGCGGCTGGGTCGGCCCGATCGGAACCACGCCACCCGATTGCTTCGGAGCCGTTGCCGGCGACGCGGTCGAAACCGACTCCGACGACGCCGAAACCTCGACCAGTTTCGGCGCCACGCTGCCGGACTGGATCGCGGGCGTGGCGACGGTCGACACGCTGCCGACGGTGGACGGGACGGCCGCGCGGCTTACCCTCCGGTCCGGGGTGTAGTGGCTGACCACGGCGCAGCGGGCGCCGGCCATGCGCTTGTTGACGTAGGCGGGCACGCCATCGGCGCCGACGCACTTGTACAGGGTGCCCGCGCTGGCCGGCAGCGCGATCACGGCAAGCAGCATCCCCAGCAGCGGCAGCGCCCCCTTCATCCGGCGCAGTGTCCCCGTTTCGCTCATGCTTGCCAAGTCCTTGTCCGGAAAAAGAAACTCCGCGCCGTGCAATGCCCGACGGGAGTCACGGAAGCGGCTGCCGAAGCACCTCTTTCCCTGTTGAACGCCAACTCCGTCGCTTTGCGGCCGATTACACTATTCGCCCTTTCCCAAGCCCTCCGGCGCGGACTAACCGCCGCCCACCCGGAATCGCCATGACCGACCCATTGCTGCCCCTACCCTCCGCTCTGCCGCGCAAGCCGGCCCAGGTCCGCGGAAAGTTGTTCATCAAGACCCACGGCTGCCAGATGAACGAGTACGACTCCGCCAAGATGGCCGACGTGCTCGCCGCCTCGGAAGGCCTGGAGCTGACCGACAATCCCGAAGACGCCGACGTGGTGCTGGTCAACACCTGCTCGATCCGCGAGAAGGCGCAGGAGAAGGTGTTCAGCCAGCTCGGCCGCTGGAAGGCGCTGAAGGCGGGCGGCAAGCCGGTGATCATCGGCGTCGGCGGCTGCGTCGCCTCGCAGGAAGGCGATGCCATCGTCAAGCGCGCCCCATACGTGGACCTGGTGTTCGGCCCGCAGACTTTGCACCGCCTGCCGGAACTGATCCGCGCCCGCCGCGAATCCGGCCAGCCGCAGGTCGACATCAGCTTCCCCGAGATCGAGAAGTTCGACCGCCTGCCCGAGCCGCGGGCCGAAGGCCCCAGCGCCTTCGTCTCGATCATGGAGGGCTGCAGCAAATACTGCAGTTTCTGCGTGGTGCCGTATACGCGCGGTACCGAGGTCAGCCGCCCGTTCGAGGACGTGCTGGTCGAAGTCGCGCAACTGGCCGCGCAGGGCGTGCGCGAGATCAATCTGCTCGGCCAAAACGTCAACGCTTACCGCGGCCCCTATGGCGATGGCGAAGTCGCCGACCTCGGCCTGCTGATCCGCGCCATCGCCGAGATCGACGGCATCGGCCGCATCCGCTTCACCACGTCGCACCCGCTGGAATTCTCCGACTCGCTGGTCGAGGCCTATCGCGACGTGCCCAAGCTGGCCAACTTCCTGCACCTGCCGGTGCAGGCCGGCAGCGACCGCGTGCTGGCCGCGATGAAGCGCGGCTACACCACGCTCGAGTTCAAGCAGAAGATCCGCAAGCTGCGCGCGGTGCGCCCGGACATCTCGATCTCGTCGGACTTCATCGTCGGCTTCCCGGGTGAAACCGATGCCGATTTCGACAAGACGATGAAACTGATCGAAGACGTCGGCTTCGACCAGAGCTTCAGTTTCATCTACTCGCGCCGCCCAGGCACGCCGGCCGCCGATCTCGAGGACGACACGCCCGACGCGGTCAAGCACGCGCGGCTGGATCGCCTGCAGAAACGCATCAACGAATTCGCCGCCGGCATCTCGCAGGCGATGGTCGGCAGCGTGCAGAGCGTGCTGGTCGAAGGCCCGTCGAAGAAGAATCCGAACGAGCTGACCGGAAAGACCGAGAACATGCGCTCGGTGAATTTTCCGGGACATCCGCGCCTGATCGGCCAGTTCGTCGATGTCGTCATTACCGAAGCGCTGAGCAACTCGCTGCGCGGGCGAGTGGCGACGCTGGAGCCTGCGGCCTGATGGCGGACTTCGCGATCCGCCAGATCGGGGCCTTGGAGTTCGAGTCCGTCTGGCCGATCTTCGGCGAAGTGCTCGCCGCAGGCGACACCTATACCTATCCGCCCGGGCTGACGCTCGAACAGGCGCGCGCGATGTGGACTGCGCCGCCTGCACAGTGCTTCGTGGCCGAAGCGGACGGCGAAGTGCTGGGCTGCTATCGGTTCGCGCCGAACCAGATGGTCGGCAGTCCCGGCGACCACGTCGCCAACGGCAGCTACATGGTCGCCACGCGGGCGCGCGGACGCGGCCTGGGCGAAGCCCTGTGCCGGCATTCGCTCGAAATCGCGCGCGAAGCGGGCTACAGCGCGATGCAATTCAATTTCGTCGTATCCGCGAACACCGCGGCAGTGCGGTTGTGGCAACGCTGCGGCTTCGCCATCGTCGGCACCCTCCCCGGCGCGTTCCGCCATCCGTCGCTGGGACCCGTGGACGGACTGGTGATGTACCGCGGCCTGTAAGGCACGCGGACCACGTTCGGCTATTTCGCTTCGTACACCGGCTTGCCATCGACATAAGTCGCACGCACGTCCAGCGTGCGCAACTGCGCGTCTGGCACCGCCAGCGGATCTTCCTTCAGCACGACGAAGTCGGCGCGCTTGCCGGGCGCGAGGCTGCCGAGTTCGTTTTCAGCGAAACCCGCGTAAGCGGCATCGAGGGTGAAGCCGCGCAAGGCTTCGAAGGCGGTCAATCTCTCCTGCGGCATCCAGCCGCCGGCCGGCTGGCCTTCGGCATCGGCGCGGGTGACCGCCGAATACAGGCCGAGGCGCGGATCGACCGACTCCACCGGGAAATCGGAACCGAAGGCCAGCCGCGCGCCGCTGTCGCGCAGCTGCCGCCAGGCATAGGCGCCGACGATGCGTTGCGGGCCGATGCGATCTTCCGCCCACGGCATGTCGCTGGTCGCGTGCGTCGGTTGCATAGAAGCGATCACGTGCAGCTTGGCGAAGCGCTGCAGGTCGGCCGGCGCCAGGATCTGCGCATGCTCGACGCGCCAGCGATGGTCGCCTGCCGCATCCGCGCCCAGCGCCTTTTCGTAGGTATCCAGCGCGAGCCGGTTGCCGCGGTCGCCGATGGCATGGGTCGCCGCCTGCACGCCGCATCGCTTCGCTTTCGCGCTGGTGGCGGCCAGTTCTTCCGCCGACATCACCAGCAACCCGCGGTTGCCATGATCGTCGCTGTAATCCTCCAGCATCGCCGCGCCGCGGCTGCCCAACGCGCCATCCGCGTACAGCTTCACCGCGCGCATCTGCAAGCGCCCGGACGGGTGTCGGTACAGGCCGTTGGCGCACAGCGACTCCAGCGCGGCGTTGTTGCCGTCGGCCATGGCGTAGATGCGCAGCGGCATCGCACCGCGGTCGGCCAGGCGCTGGTAGCGATGCAGTTCGTCGAGGCTGATGCCGGCATCGTGCACGCCGGTCAGGCCATGTTCGACCACCGCCTGCATGCCCAGCGCCAGCGCGCGTTCCGAAGTGGCGTCGTCCGGCGCGGGTCGCGCGCTTTCGACCAGGCCCATCGCGT
>DASRYD010000303.1:0-8472 GCA_035653955.1 Pseudoxanthomonas sp. | reverse complement strand
GCGCTGCTGGCCGGCGCGGCGCTCAACACCTTGCCCGACCTGGACGTGATCCCGCTGGCATTGTTCGGCGATCCGGTGGCGCAGATGACCTGCCATCGGGGGCTGACCCATTCGTGGCTGGTGCTGCCGTTCGTCGCCTGGGCGATCTGGGCGTTGTTCAGGCGCCGCGGCGGGCGGGTGGCGGCCGAACCGGTGCGCTGGTGGTGGGCGATCTTCGCCTGCCTGATGGCGCATCCGTTCATCGACAGCTTCACCGTCTACGGCACGCAGCTGTTCTGGCCGCTGCCGATGCGGCCGATCATGTGGTCCAGCCTGTTCATCATCGATCCGCTGTTCACCCTGCCTTGGCTGGCGGCCTGCGTCGTCGCGTGGTTCGCGCGCGAGCGGCTCGCTACGAAGGCGCTGACCGCCGGCGTCGCTTTGGGCTTCGCCTATCTCGGCTGGTCGCTGGTCGCCAAGACGCTGGTCGAACGCGAGGCGTCGCGCGCGTTGGCCGCAATGGGCCTGCAGAACGCGCCGCGCTTTTCGGTACCGACGCCATTGAACACGCTGCTGTGGCGCGTGGTGGCGTTGACGCCGGACGGCTACGTGGAAGGCTTCCGCTCGATCGCCGCGGATTCGGGGCCGATGCGTTTCCATGCGTATCGTTCCGATGTCGCCGCGATCGACGAGGCGCAAGGCTTGCCGACGGTGGCGCGGCTGCTGTGGTTCAACCACCACTTCGCCAAGGCCGAAGTGCGCGATGGCGTGCTCAGCCTGAGCGACCTGCGCATGGGCAACGAGCCGGACTACTTCTTCCGCTTCGAGGTGGCGCAACGCACCGGTTCCGGCTGGCAAGCCATGCCGCCGCGGCAGGCATCGCCCCCGCGCGACTTCGCGGCGGCATGGGATGCGACGTGGCGGCGCATCTGGCGCGAACCGGCATGCGTGCATGGCAGGGCGATCGATGGTCCCGCAGCCTTGCCGGCGAGCCGCGCGACGAAGTGATCGCGTCGCCGACGCCGGCCGCGTTTTTGCGAACGGCGTCAGGCGGACTTGTGTTCCTGCAAGCAGCTCACGGATTCGAAGCGATCACCACGGCGACTCGCCCGTACGGCTGCGGGTCGCGGTCCCGCGCACCGGAAGCGGACGCCGTCATGTTCCGGGCCGCTTCCAGCACGGCCGGCGAATGCAGTTCGACCGGAAGACCGGCGACCAGGTCCGCATAGCGTTCGGATCCCAGCGATTGTTCGAACTGGCGCGCCATGTCCCGGTCGGCGCGGAAGCGGTAACGCTCGTCGCGCGCCACGGTGGTCAGTACCAGGTGCACATCCTTCGCGGTCAGATTGGTTTCCAGTCCAAGCAATTGCCAGGCGCGATAACCGCTGATCGGCGCGGGCGCGGCCATTTCGGCACGGACCGTCTGCAAGTCGATTTCCTGCGCGTCCGGGTCCGGGGCGGCGAAGGCGGGATAGGCCGCTGCGGCAAGCAGCGCAAGCATGGATAGCGAGGCTTTCATCTGCGTGTTCCTCCGAGGGTTGGGGGTCGGATGGCGCCTCCGTGGCGCATCCCGCGTACGGAGTGCCTCCGATAGCAAGGATCGCGAAAACGCACCGCGCGTCGCATGTGGACGAAGGCATACCGACGAATGGCATGGGTGCGCGCATCCGCTTGCGCGATGCCGCCCGCGCCGGCGTTTCGATCAGGCCGCCGCCGGCAATTCCGGGGTCACGCCGGCGATCAGCGCATCGAAGTAATCGCGGGTCAGCCGCAACTGCGCCTCGGCGCTTTCCGCGCGGTTGACCACGGCGCGGAAGGTGGCGTTCTCGGGGCGGTCCTTCGCGTACCAGCCCAGGTGCTTGCGTGCGATGCGCACGCCCGAAGGCTCGCCGTAGAACGCGTGCAGGTGTTCGAGGTGGCCGAGCAGGATGTCGCGCACCTCGTGCAACGAAGGCTCAGGCAGGGTTTCGCCGGTTGCGAGGTAGTGGGCGATCTCGCGGAAGATCCATGGCCGGCCTTGTGCCGCACGACCGATCAACACCGCGTCGCAGCCCGTATGGCGCAGCACCAAGGCCGCTTTCTGCGGCGAGTCGATATCGCCGTTGGCGCAGACGGGAATGCCGAGCGCCGCCTTGATCTCGGCAATGGTGTCGTACTCGGCCGCACCGGTGTATTGCTGGTCGCGGGTGCGTCCATGCACGGCCAGCGCGGCGATGCCGGCGGCTTCGGCGATGCGGGCGATGGCCAGACCGTTGCGGTTGTCCGCGTTCCAGCCGGTGCGGATCTTCAGCGTGACCGGTACGTCGACTGCGTTCACCACCGCGTCGAGGATGCGTCCGACCGATGCTTCGTCGCGCATCAGCGCCGAGCCGGCCCAGGCGTTGCAGACTTTCTTGGCCGGGCAGCCCATGTTGATGTCGACGATCTGCGCGCCATGGTCGACGTTGTAGCGGGCGGCCTCGGCCAGGAGCTTCGGCTCGGTGCCGGCGATCTGCACGCTGATTGGCGCCGGTTCGCCGTCGTGGTCCATGCGCGTGCGCGATTTGGCCGTGTTCCAGAAACGCGGGTCGCTGATGGTCATCTCGGACACGGCCAGTCCCGCGCCCAGCCGCTTGCAAAGCTGCCGGAACGGCTTGTCGGTGACCCCGGCCATCGGGGCCAGGATCACGTTCGGGGCGATGCTGTGGGAACCGATTCGCATGGGCGGATTGTAAGGCGCCGACGCCATGGCGTTCGCTGTGGGAGCGACGTCAGTCGCGAAGAACGAAGCGAAACGCTTCGCGACTGACGTCGCTCCCACAAGACGGAGTATGACTGGGAGCCCTTTTGCTGACGTTCAGTGCGCCGCCATCGCGCGCTGCGGATCGTGCTTGTGCTTGAACAGCGGCACGAACAGGATGGCCATGACCAGCGCGTAGACCGCGAAGGTGATCCAGATGCCGTGCCAGTCCTTGGCGCCGTTGGCGGCGGTGAACCAGTGGTCGATGACGAAGCCGGCGACCAGGCTGCCCAATACCGCGCCGATGCCGTTGGTCATCAGCATGAACAGGCCCTGTGCCGAGGCGCGGATGCGCGGGTCGCTCTGCTGTTCGACGAACAGCGAGCCCGAGATGTTGAAGAAGTCGAAAGCCATGCCGTAGACGATGCAACTCAGCACGATCATCCACAGCCCGGGGCCGGGGTTGCCATAGGCGAACAGGCCGAAGCGCAGGAACCAGGCGATCATGCTGATGGTCATCACCGTCTTGATGCCGAAGCGCTTCAGGAAGAACGGGATGGTCAGGATGAACAGCGTTTCGCTGATCTGCGAGATCGACATGATGATCGCCGGGTACTTCACCGCGATCGTGTCCTTGTACGCATCGACATTGGCGAAGTCGTGCAGGAAGGTGTCGCCGTAGGCATTGGTCAGTTGCAGCGCCGCGCCCAGCAGCATCGCGAACACGAAGAACACCGCCATGTTCCGGTCCTTGAACAGACGGAACGAGGTCAGCCCCAGCACGTCGACCAGCGAGCGGCTCTCGCTGCGGCCCATCTTCGGCGGGCAGGGCGGCAGGGTGAACGCGTACACGCCCAGCGCCAGCGACGCGGCGGCGGCGACGTAGAACTGCCCCGGCGAGGTTTCCAGCTTCAGCAGGCTGGTGGTCCACAGCGCCGCGATGAAGCCGACCGTGCCCCACACCCGGATCGGCGGGTAGTCGCGGACCACGTCCATGCCTTCGCGCTTCAATGCGTTGTACGCCACGGTGATGGCCAGCGCGATGGTGGGCATGTAGCACACCATGGTGAGCAGCATCACCCAGAACATGGTGTGCGGATCGTCCACTTGCGGGACGTAGGCCAGCATCGCCGCACCGCCCAGGTGCAGCACGCCATAGAGTTTTTCGGCATTGATCCACTTGTCCGCGACCACACCCATCAGCGCGGGCATGAACAGCGCCGAGATGCCCATGGTCGAGAAGATCGCGCCGAAGCTGGTGCCCGACCATTGCTTAGTCTGGAACCAGTAGGCGCCGATGGTCAGCAGCCACGCCCCCCAGATGAAGAACTGGAGGAAATTCATCACCGTCAGGCGCAGTTTCAGGCTCACTAGGGGTTTCCCGTTGCGCGGCCGCCGAATGGCGCGCCTGCGGCGGCAGGGTAGCCAGCGCGCCGATGGCTGGCAACCGGCGTGGCGTTCAGTGGTCGCGCGCGATCACCCGGTTGCGGCCTTCGCGCTTGGCCCGTTGCAGGCGCAGGTCGGCCCGGCGCAGCAGGGTAGACAGATCCTGGCCCTCGTGCGGGAACACCGACAGTCCGGCGCTGAAGGTCAGCGGCCATGGCGGCAGGTGGCGGTCGGGGACGAACGGCCGCTGCGCGACTTCGCGGCGCAACGCGTCGAGGCGTTCCCAGGAACTGCCCAGCGGCTGGCGCAGCAGCATGACGAATTCCTCGCCGCCCAGCCGGATCAGCCATTCACCCGCGCCCAGCCGCGGTTTCAACACGTCCACCACGTGGCGCAGTGCGCGGTCGCCGGCGAGATGATCGATGTCGTCGTTGATGCGTTTGAAATGATCCAGATCGATCAGCGCCAGGCTCAGCGTGCCGCCTTCGTTGCGGGCCCGTTCGAACAGGCGCGGCATGCGATGCAGCAGCCAGGTGCGGTTGGGCAATCCGGTCAGTCCGTCGGTGCCGGACATCTCCACCAGCCGCTGCATCCGATACACCACCGCCGCGGTGATGATCGTCGCCATCGTCAGCAGCAGCAGTCGCTGCAATTGGGTCGACAGACTGACCGTGCCGTAATCGAGCGAAACCAGGTCTTCCGGATTGGCGAAGTGCATCACGCCCCACACCAGCAGGGCGTATTCCAGCACCGCCAGCATGCCGACGAACAGGGTCACCCGGCCGTCGTTGCGCAACGCGGTCATCAGGATCGCCAACGGATACACGCACCACGCGACCATGCTGTTCAAGCCGGCCGGCGGATGGTTCAGGGCCAGCATCAGCAGGGTCAGCGAGATCAGGGTGACGTCGTAGGCGCCGGTGGTGAAGGACAACCATGGATAGCGCATGGCATTGCGGGCCAGCACCAGCCAGACCAGGGCGAAGATCACCGCGACCGACGTCGCGCCCAGCCCGATCATCGACTCGACCAGGCCGCCGCCGCTGACGACGTTGATCAGCGGCGACAGCATCAGCAACGCGGACAGCATCGCGCGCAGCTTGGCCACCTGCAATTCGCCGCCGGCGCCGACTTCCAGCATCACCGCATCGGGACGCTGCAACAGGCTGGCGAACACTTGGCGAAACGGGATCCCGGGCATGCCGCCCCCAGACGGAATGACCCGGCCAGCATAGCCGCTCGGCATGGCGCCGGCGATTCGCCTTCAGTCGATCCCGCGCAGCGCCACCCATAGGGCCAGCGCGGCGAACACCGCAGCCGCGGTCCAGCGCGCCGCCTTCAGCGGCAGGCGGTCGGCGAAGCGATGGCCCAGCCACACCACCGGCAGGTTGGCGACGAGCATGCCCAGCGTGGTACCGGCGACGACTTCCCACAGCGGCGAATACTTGGTCGCCAGCAGTACCGTCGCCACCTGGGTCTTGTCGCCGATTTCAGCCAGGAAGAACGCGACGCAGGTGGCGACGAACGCGCCGCGTGCCGGCAGCTTTTCCTTTTCGGCATCCAACTGGTCCGGCTTCAGCGTCCACAGCGCCACGGCGAGGAAACTGGCCGCGACCAGCCAGCGCAGGACTTCGGGCGAGAGCAGGGCGGAAAGCTCCGCGCCCAGCCATGCCGAGACCGCGTGGTTGAGCACGGTCGCGGCGAGGATGCCCAGGGCGATCGGCCACGGTTTGCGGAAGCGCGCGGCCAGCAACAAGGCCAGCAGCTGGGTCTTGTCGCCGATCTCGGCCAGGGCCACGGTGCCGGTGGACACCCACAGGGCGTGCAGGGAAAACATCAGGAGACTCCAGGGGCCGGGCGTTCGCATGGACGCGAAGGCGGACGTGCGCCGCCCGGCCGGGTAGCACAACGCCTGCCTTCGGTCTTGCCCGGCGAAGCCCGGAACCTGGCGGCTTCCGACTTCGCCCCGCACACCATGGCGCCATCTTCTTCAGAAGCCGCCAAGTGTGTTGATGTGCGGACCCCGTGCAGGGCGGTGGGCTACTCCCCGGAGGAAAGTGGCGAGGATTCTACCGGCCGGTCGAATCGAGCGACGGACTCATTCTCAGTTGCGGCCATGGGCGGGTTGACTTGCAAATGAGAATCATTACTATCTACCTCGCCTTCCCGAGGAACCTGCCGATGAACGCCCAGACCATCGATTTTCCGCGCTACGAAACCCTCAGCCTGCGCGAACGGCCGCGTGCCGTGCCGGCCGAGGAAACCTTCAGCAGCGAGGCCCTGCTCAAGGGCCGCCGCGAAATACTGATCCAGCACGGCGATCGCGTGTACCGCCTGCGCCACACCAGCAACGACAAGCTGATCCTGACCAAGTAAGCCGCTTCATTCCAGCAACGAATCGCCGTGCGGCCGCGTCGCGCGGCGTTCGTGCCTACGTCTCTCCTCCTGGGCGCCAGTCAAGGCCATCGCCGCTCGCCAGCCTTCCAGGGTATCCATCGAACCCTAGGAACGCCGCAAGCCGATGAATCGTCCCGCCCTGCTGTCCTGCGCATTGCTGCTGGCCCTCGCCAATGCCGCACGAGCCGAAGAAACCGCCGCCGTTGCCGGCGTCAACGAACTGCAGCGCGTGCAGGTCATCGCGACCCGCACCGAGCGCACCCTGGCAGACGTGCCCCACAGCGCCGATGTGATCGAGCGCCAGCGCATGGACACGCTGCTGGTACGCGACTTGCGCGACCTGTTCCGCTACGAACCGGGCATCACCGTCACCCAATCGTTCGGTCGCTTCGGCCTGGGCGATATCCGCATACGCGGCCTCGGCGGCAACCGCGTGCGCATCCAGACCGATGGCATCGCGGTGTCGGACGCCTTTTCCATCGGCAGCTTTTCCAACGCCAACCGCAATTTCGTCGACCTGGACACCCTCAAGCGCGCCGAGGTGGTGCGCGGGCCGACCAGTTCGCTGTACGGGTCGGACGCGCTGGGCGGCGTGGTGTCGTTCGTCACCAAGGATCCCGCGGATTATCTGCGGGAAGGCAAGGATGCCTACTTCGGCCTGAAACTGGGTTACGAAGGCAATTGGGACGGGCTGTTCGCCGGCGCGACCGCAGCGTTCGGCGGCGAGCGCTGGAGCGGCCTGGTCGTAGCCGGCCATCGCCAGGGCCAGGAAACCGAAAACCAGGGCGACGTCGGCGGCATCGGTGCCGCACGCACGCAGCCGAACCCGCAGCAACGCGATGGCCGCAGCGTTTTGACCAAGCTGGTGTACGCGCCCGGCGAGAACCAGCGTTTCAAGTTGACCGTTGAAGGCAACGAGGACGATGCCGACACCGAGATGCTGACGTCGCGCGGCTACCAGGCGCCGACCCGCGCCAGCAACGATCGCGTCGTCGCCCGCGACCACCAGACCCGCGCCCGCGTCGCCTTCGCCCACGAATGGGACGGACTGGAAAGCGCCATCGCCGACGGCCTGGATTGGCGGGTATACCGGCAGGACAGCGAAACCACCCAGTACACGCGCGAGGAACGCACCTTGCCGGCGCCGACCCTGCGGGACGTCCGCGAGCGCGAATTCAACTTCGACCAGCGCGCGTACGGGGTGCAGGCGAACTTCCGCAAGGGCTTCGACGCCGGCAGGGTGCGTCACGATCTGGCTTACGGACTGGACGTGGCGTGGACCGAGACCCGGCAAAAGCGCGATGGCCTGCGCACGTACCCGCTGACCGGCGCGAGCACGCCGGTGATGTCGCCGGACGGCTTCCCGGTGCGCGATTTTCCGATCAGCAAGACCACCAGTGCCGCGCTGTACCTGCAGGACGAGATCGGCTTCGCCGATGGCGAATTCCGCCTGGTGCCGGCGCTGCGCGTCGACCATTACCGCCTGCGCCCGGAAGTGGACAACATCTTCGCCGAGGACAACCCCGGCGTGTCGACCAGCGACATCAGCGAAAGCAGGGTGTCGCCGAAGCTGGGCATGGTCTGGCGTTTCGCCGCCGACTGGTCGCTGTTCGGCGGTTACGCGCAAGGTTTCCGCTCGCCGCCTTACGACGACGTCAACATCGGCTTCACCAACGTACAGTTCGGCTATACCGCCATCGCCAACCCCGACCTGAAGCCGGAGACCAGCGACGGCATCGAGCTGGGCCTGCGCCATTCGGGCGATGCCGCCTACGCCAGTCTTGCCGGTTACTACAACCGCTACGACGATTTCATCGAGTCGATGGGATTGGTCGGCTTCGACCCGGTGCGGAACCTGTATGTGTACCAGTCGCGCAACATCGCCGAAGCCGAGATCCACGGCATCGAGTTGAAGGCGGGCGTCGACCTCGGCGCATTGTCCGACGCGTGGCGCGGCTGGTCGCTGCGCGGCGCGGCCGCCTGGTCGCGCG
>DASRYD010000302.1:0-5121 GCA_035653955.1 Pseudoxanthomonas sp. | reverse complement strand
GTGATCGCGGCATGGCGGTCGTCGAGGCGGCGCGAGAAATTGCTGCTGGTCGCCGGGGTCCAGCCGGCCTGGGCCAGCTCGCGCACGTTGGCGATGATTTCGTCGGCCAGCCCGCGCAGGCGGGCGGCGTCGTAGGGCAGGGCGTTCATGCCACTAGTTTAGCGCCAGTGGTGTGCGCAATTGAGCAGCACCAGCCCCCTGAGTCAGGGGGCGATTCGCGCGCAGCGCGGATGGGGGCGTGGAAGCATGCAGCGGGGCCCGACGTTTGCCGTGCAAACTTTTGGGGAAATTCAGGCGGAGCCTGAATTTCCGCGACGCAGCTTGCTGTGGCGATAGCCGTACAGGAAGTAGACCAGGAAGCCGATCGCGGTCCACACCACCATCAGGAACCAGTTGTGCGCGGTCATCGTCGACAGCAACGCGAAACAGCTGAGAATGCCGGCGATGCAGATCAACCAGGCCGCCGGAATGCGGAACGGGCGCGGCAGGTCGGGCTGGGTGCGGCGCAGGATCAGCACGCCGGCGCAGACCGCGGCGAACGCGATCAGCGTGCCCATCGAGGTCAGTTCGCCCAGCACATCGAGCGGGAACACCGCCGCCAGCACGGCGATGCCGATGCCGGTGATGACCGTGTTGATGTGCGGGGTGCGGTATTCGGGGTGGATCTTGGTGAACACCGGCGGCAGCAGCCCGTCCTTCGCCATGATCATGAAGATGCGCGGCTGGCCGATGATCATCACCAGCACCACCGAGGACAGGCCGATCAGCGCGCCGACCTCGACGATCACCCGCAACCAGCCCAGTTGGGGATGCGCGGCCACCGCGGTCACCACCGGCTCGTCGGTGCCCAGTTGCGTGTACGGCACCAAGCCGGTCATCACTGCGGCCATGGCGATGTACAGCACGGTGCAGATCGCCAGCGACAGCAGCATGCCGATCGGCAGGTCGCGCTGCGGCTTGTGCGATTCCTGCGCCGCGACCGACACCGCTTCGAAGCCGATGTAGGCGAAGAACACCAGCGCCGCGCCGCGCAGCACGCCTTCGAAGCCGTACTTGCCCGGGCCCTCGTTGGCCGGAATGAAGGGATGCCAGTTGGCGGTGTCGATGTATTTCCAGCCGACGAAGATCACCAGCAGGATCAGGCCGGTCTTCAGCGCGACCATCGCCATGTTCATCGCCGACGACTTGCGGATGCCGATGTAGCAGACCCAGGTAAGCAGCAGCACGATGGCCGCCGCCGGCAGGTTGGCGATGGCGCCGGTCGGTTGCAGCTTGGCGTCCAGCGGCGCGCTGACCAGTGCGGCGGGCAGGTGGATGCCGAAGTGATCCAGCAGACTGAGGAAATAGCCGGTCCAACTGACCGCCACCGCCGAGGCCGATACGCCGTATTCCAGCACCAGCATCCAGCCGATGAACCATGCGGCCAGTTCGCCCAGGGTGGCGTAGGTGTAGGTGTAGGCGCTGCCGGACACCGGCACCATCGCGGCGAATTCGGCGTAGGCCAGCGCACAGAAAGTGCAGCAGATCGCCGCCAGCACGAACGACAGCATGATCGCCGGTCCGGCGTGGTCGGCCGCGGCCTGGCCGGTGATGACGAAGATGCCGCCGCCGATCACCGCGCCGATGCCCAGCGCGGTCAGACCCCACGGGCCCAGCGCGCGTTGCAGGCTCAGGCCCTGGGCGTCGGCGTGGCTGGCGTGGGGATGCTTGGTGGCGAACAACTGCTTCATGCGCGGATCCGGTGGTGGACGGGACGATGGCGAAACGCAAAAGGCCGGCGTTTGGGGCCGGCCTTTGCGTCATTTCTGGCGAATGCTCAACTTGCGCTGGTTCCGTTCGCCAGATGGCTGCGGCGGTAGCCGTACAGCCCGTACAGGATCAGGCCCAGCGCCGCCCAGACGACGAAGGTGATCTTCGCGGTCATGCTCAGGTTGACGAACAGCAGCAGGCAGCCGAGCACCGCCAGCGGGCACACGATCCACGCGAACGGCGTGCGGAACGGGCGGTGGCGGTTCGGCTGGGTCTTGCGCAGCACCAGCACGCCGATCGAGACCATCGCGAAGGCCAGCAGGGTGCCGGAGTTCGAAGTATCGGCCAGGCGGCCGACCGGCAGCAGGGCCGCGCACACCGACACCACCGCGCCGGTGATCAAAGTGATCACGTGCGGGGTATGGAACTTCGAATGCACCTTCGACAGGGCGTCGGGCAGCAGGCCGTCGCGCGACATGGTGAAGAACACGCGGGTCTGGCCGAACATCATCATCAGGATGACCGAGGGCAGGGCCAGGATCGCGGCGATGCCGATCCAGTCGCCGATGCGGTTGTGGCCCAGCAGGCGCATCACGTGCGCCAGCGGTTCATGGCTGCAGACCAGCGCTTCGGAGCCGACGCAGGCCGCGGCCATCGCCGGAGTGCCCGGATCGATCGGCATGCCATTGGCGCCCAGCATCGGCTGCGCGCCGACCGAGCCCGCCGCGCCGTAGCCGACCAGCAGGTAGAAGATCGTGCAGACCAGCAGCGAGCCGATCAGGCCGATCGGGATGTTGCGGTTCGGGTTCTTGGTTTCCTCGGCCGCGGTCGACACCGCGTCGAAGCCGACGTAGGCGAAGAAGATCGACGCGGCCGCGCCGAGCACGCCGACGCCGCCCATCGGGCTACCCCAGCCGCCGGGCAGGAAGGGTTCGAAGTTGCTGCTCTTGACCGCCGGTATGGCCAGGAAGATGAACACGGTCAGCGCGACGATCTTGATCGCGACCAGCACGGCGTTGACCTTGGCGCTCTTCGAGGTGCCGATGACCAGCAAGCCGGTGACCGCGATGCCGATCAGGAAGGCGAGCAGGTTGAACGTGCCTCCGGCGAAATAGCCGGTCTGCAGCCACGTCGGCAATGCCAAGCCGTTCGCCGCGAGCAGGCCATTCATGTAGCCGGACCAGCCGACGCAGACCGTGGCCGCGCCGATGCCGTATTCCAGACCCAATGCCCAGCCGACGACCCAGGCGGTGAATTCGCCGAACACGCCATAGCTGTAGGTGTAGGCCGATCCGGATACCGGCACCATCGAGGCCAGTTCGGAATAAGCCAGCGCGGCCAGCGCGCACACCACGGCGGCGATGACGAAGGCCAGCATCATGCCGGGGCCGGCCTTCTGCCCGGCCTCGGCGGTCAACACGAAGATGCCGGTGCCGATCACCGCGCCAATGCCCAACAAGGTCAGTTGCGTCGCGCCCAACTGGCGCTTCAGCGACTTCTTTTCCGCGGTTTCAAGAATCTTGTCGAGCGGTTTGACGCGCCAAAAAAGCATCGAGGTGTCCCCATTCAAGGCTGGCAGGCCGCGGCCAACGGCGGCGCGGGCGGGTGCCGAACCTTACCCTGTTGCGATTTGGTTTCACAAGCACCGAACGGCCCGGGCCGGCGATAATGCGATCCTGAACAGGCGAAACCGGGCGAAATGGATACAGCAGACGGCAATCGGCAAGTGGACGAACTCGGCGCCCGGTTCGAGGACTACCGCCAGCGCTGGCCGCAAGAGGCGGCGACGGCCGAAGCTTTCCTCGCCTTGCTGGCCGACCCGGCCAATCCCTTCGTCCGCGAACGGCTGGATGGCCACTTCACCGGCAGTGCCTGGCTGGTCAGCGGCGATGGCCGGCGCGTGCTGCTGACTCACCACCGCAAGCTGGACCGCTGGCTGCAATTGGGCGGGCACGCCGATGGCGACATCGACCTGTCGCGGGTGGCGCTGAAGGAAGCCGAGGAGGAATCCGGCCTGGATGGCCTGCGCGTGGAGGCGGGCGAAATCTTCGACCTGGACCGGCACTGGATCCCCGAACGCGGCGACGTGCCCGGCCACTGGCATTACGACGCACGCTATGTCGTGCGTGCCGGCGACAACGAGGACTACGTCGTCGGCGAGGAGTCGCTCGACCTGGCCTGGCGGGAAATCGCGCCGCTGGCCGACGATGCGGACGAATCGCTGGGCCGCATGGCGCGCAAGTGGCTGGCGTGCGGCTGAAACCCGCTCAACTGCGGGCGACGACTTCGTCGATGTGCCGCAACAGGCCGGCCGGATCTTCATAGACGCGGAATGCGCCGGCGCGTTCCAGTTCTTCCTGTCCGTAGCCGCCGGACAGCAATCCCACGCCGAGCGCGCGGGCGCGTTGCGCGGCGAGCATGTCCCAGATGCTGTCGCCGATCACCAGCGATTGCGCGATGTCCACGCCCAATCGCGCCGCGGCGGCGATGAACAAGTCGGGGTCGGGCTTGGCGTGGCGGACCTGGTCGCGGGTCACCACCGGAACGCGCGCGGGATCGACCCCTAGCGCTTCGATGTTGCGCGCGGCGGTTTCCATGCGTCCGCTGGTGGCGATGCCCCAGGGAATCCCTTCCTGGTCGAGGAAAGCCAGCAACTCGCGTGCGCCGGGCAGCGGCTTGACCGGGCTTTGCGCGGACAGCCGCGCGTAGGCGGCGGCATGCGAAGCGCGCATCCGCGCCAGGCGTTCCTCGGTGATGTCCTGTCCGGTTTCGCGCAGCAGGATGTTGGCGAACAATCCGCCGCTCATGCCGATCTTGCGATGTATGCGCCACACCGCCAGTTCCACGCCCTCGTGGTCCAGCGCTTCCTTCCACGCCAGCACGTGCTGGTAGACGCTGTCGACCAGGGTGCCGTCGAGGTCGAACAGGAAAGCGGTGGTGGCGCGGGACATGGAGGCGTTACCTCCCGATGGCTAGTAAAGGACGCGTGTGCGCAAGGTGCCGTCGATCCCGGCCAGCGCGTCGCGCAGTCCGTTGGCCTGTTCCTCGGTCGCGGTCACGTCGATCACCACGTAGCCGACCTTCGGGTCGGTGCGCAGGAACTGGCCGTCGATGTTGACGTTCCGCTCGCGGAAGATGTCGTTGACCCGCGACAGCACGCCCGGCACGTTGCGGTGGATGTGCAGGATGCGGCGGCTGCCGTCGTGGCCGGGCAAGGTGACTTCGGGGAAGTTCACCGCCGACAGCGTGCTGCCGTTGTCGCTGTAGCGCACCAGCTTGGCCGCCACTTCGATGCCGATGTTGTCCTGTGCCTCCAGCGTGCTGCCGCCGACGTGCGGGGTCAGGATCACGTTGTCGCGGCCGCGCAAGGGC
>DASRYD010000301.1:0-4483 GCA_035653955.1 Pseudoxanthomonas sp. | reverse complement strand
GCGATGGCCGGCGGCACCGCCGCGGCCTTGCGCGCCGGACCGAACACCGCGATCTGCCCCAGCCCCCACAGCACCAGGGCGCCGATCGGCAGGTACCACAGCGGCAGGCGCGGCAGTTCGTACTTGCTCATCAGCAGCTGGTTGATGCCGAAGGCCAGCAACATGCCCAGCACGATGCCGACGCTGGCCAGCAGGAAGTTCTCGGTCTGGAAGTAGCGCAGGATCTGCGCCTTGGTCGCGCCCAGTGCGCGGCGCACGCCGATCTGGCGGGTACGCTGCTGCACCCAGAAGCTGGCCAGGCCGACGATGCCCAGCGCGGTGACCACCAGCAGGGCGACGATCACCGCCACCAGCATCCACGCCATCGCCCGGTCCTGCTCGAAGAACTTCTGCCGCAGTTCGCCGAACGTGTTCTGGTTCACCACCAGCACGTTCGGGTCGGCGCGTTTCAGCGCGTCGACGGCCGACTTCAGCACTTCGGCGCGGCGCGAAGGTTCGGTACGCAGGATGTAATCCATGCCGGCGTTGTACTGGCGGATCGGGAAGATCATCGAATACTGGCCCAGGTCGTTATTGTTCGGACGGATCAGCTCCTCGACCACGCCGACCACCCGGATAGGCTTGTTGCCCCAGCTGTAGAAAGACTTGCCGGCCGCGTTTTCGCCGGGGAACAGCTTCTCGGCCATCGTGCGGTTGATGATCGCGCCGTTGATCTGGCCCGCGTCGCCGGCTTTCTCCACCACCGACATTTCCTGGTATTCGTCGGCGTTGAAATCGCGGCCGGAGACCAGGCGCAGGCCGAAGGTTTCCAGCAGCGTCCCGCCATCCATGTACACGGTCGCGTTGAGCGTGTTGTTCTGCTGGTCCGGGGTCATGCGTACCCCGCTGTTGTTGCTGCTGTTGCCGAACGGGATCTGGCTGGAGATGGCGACCTGGCTGACGCCGGGCACCCGGCGCAGGATATCGAGGTATTCGCCGGTGACGGACTTGTTGATGGCGTCGTCGTCGCCCAGCTGGCGCAGGCTCGCCGCCTGGACGCGCACCAGTTCGTTTTCGGCGATGCCGCTGGGGATGTTCATCCGGTCCAGGCGTTCGACGATCAGGAACAGGGCGTTGCAGATGATCGCGCAGGTCAGCGCGATCTCCAGCACGATCAATGCGGCGGCGGTCTTGTGCCGGCGCAGGGTGGAGAGGATAGGGCGGATTTCCACGGCGTTCTCCTTATTGCGTCTTCAGTTGCACGGCGGGCGTGATCTGCATCGCGCGCCATGCCGGCAGCAGGCCGGCCAACAGGCTGGCAACCAGGGCCAGGACGAAGGTCAGCAGCAGCATCGAGCCGTCCAGATGCGCCAGGTTGGCGTAGCTGGCCGGTTGCTGGCGCACGGCCCATAGACCGAACAGGGCCAGGCCCAGGCCGAGCACGCCGCCGGCCAGTCCCACCGTGCCGGCTTCGACCAGGCATTGCTTGAAGATCTCCGCGCGCGATGCGCCCAGCGCGCGGCGCACGCCGATCTCGCCGCTACGGCGCAGGAACTTGGCCAGCAGCAGGCCGATGGTGTTGATCAGGCAGACCAGCAGGAAGCCGATCGCCAGCCACAGCTGCAGGCGCACGTCGCCCGGCACGAACTTGTTGAACTCCAGCAGCTCCATCACATTGCGCAGGCGCACGTTGCTCGGCCGTTCGAAACGGCCGGCCTTGCGTTGCTGGTCCGAGTAATTGACCAGGTAGTTGCGGTAGTCGCCGGCCTGCGACGCAGACTGCAGTTCCACCCAATACTGCACCCAGGCACAGGGCGCATTGAGCGAACGGCTGTCGCCCTGGGAATCGCCCCAGCAATTGGTATTGCCCTGGGTGCCGAACTTCAGGTCGAGCGCGGTGGCGATGGGCAGGAACACGCCCTCCGGCGTGCCGTAGCGGCCGGTGTACAGATCGTAGAACTTCGGTACCGGGCGCCAGTTGTCGATCACGCCGATCACCTTGAAATCGTACGGCGCGATGCGCAGGGTCTTGCCTGTGCTGTCGCCACCGCCGAACACCTTCTCGTTGGTCTCGCGGTCGATCACCGCCACCCGCGCATGCGCCTCGTCCTCGGCCTTGGTCCAGCTGCGGCCGAACAGCAGCGGCACTTCGAACATCGGGAAGAAGTCGGCGCTGGCGTAGCGCGCGTCGACCAGGTAAGGCGTCTGCCCTTCGCGCTGCGGGTCGACGACCACGTTGCCGCCGCTGGCCATGGTCTGGCGCAGGCCGCGCTTGTCGCGCAGCAACGCTTCGGCGTCGAAGCGGGTCAGCTGGGTTTCCGGCTCGTCGCCGGGCTGGTAGCCCTGCATGCTGGCCGGGTCGAGCTGCACGTAGAACAGCCGGTCGCTCTTGCCGGGAATGGGGTCGCCGGACAGTACATGGAACACGGTCAGCGTGGTCATCGAAGCGCCGATGCCCAGCGCGATGGCCAGTATCATCAGCGCGGTCAGCGCCTTGTTGCGCTTGAAGCTGCGCAGGGCCAGATTGAAGTAATAACCGAGCATGGCCGGTTCCTCAGGCGGTGGTCGAGGTGGCGGAATCGAGTTGCGCGGCGTGTGCGGCGCGCATCAACGCCGGCTCCACCGACAGGTCGGTGGCCATGCCGTCGACGATGTGCACGTTGCGCTGCGCGCGCGCGGCCAGTTCGGGGTCGTGGGTAACCATCACGATGGTGGTGCCCTGCTGGTTGATCTCCTCCAGCAGTTCCATCACTCCGCGCGCCATCTGCGAGTCGAGGTTGCCGGTCGGTTCGTCGGCCAGCAGCAGCTTGGGACTGCCGGCCAGCGCGCGAGCGATCGCGGCGCGCTGTTGCTGGCCGCCGGACAGCTCGGCCGGGTAGTGCTTCATGCGCGAACCCAGGCCGACCTTGGCCAACGCTTCCTCGATACGCTGCCTGCGCTCGGCCGCCGGCATGCCGCGGTAGCGCAACGGCACGTCGGCGTTGTCGAACAGGTTGAGGTCGGGGATCAGGTTGAAGCTCTGGAAGATGAAGCCGATCTTCTGGTTGCGCAGCCGGCTGCGCGCGTTGTCCGACAGTCCGCTGACGTCTTCGCCATCGAGCCTGTAGGTCCCCCCGGTGAAGGTTTCCAGCAGGCCGGCGATGTTGAGGAAGGTAGTCTTGCCCGAGCCGGACGGCCCGGTGACCGCGACGAACTCGCCTTCGCGCACGTGCAGGTCGAGCGAGCGCAGGGCATGGGTCTCGACCAGTTCGGTGCGGTAGACCTTGGTGACTTGATGCATTTCCAGCATGGCGGGTTCCTCGGGTTGTCGGTCGTTTCTTGCGGGTTTCGGTGGTCGGTGGTCAGCCGGGCGATGGCCGGGACCCATGTGGCCTTTGCCATTGCGTGCGGAGAGAGGAGCAGGCAACGTCAAAATGGATCCCGGCTTGACCGGCTTTTCGGGGGAGGGGAATCGCCAAGGCGGCGGCATCGGCGGACAGGCGGTCCATCAGTTGACCTTCACTTTCTCGGCATCGCCGAATTGATCGCTGCCGCCGACCACGACGCGGTCGCCCGCCTGCAGGCCGTCCAGCACTTCGATGGCGCTGAGGCTGCTGGCGCCCAGACGGATCGGACGGCGCACCGCCGTCGAACCGTCCATCACCCAGGCGTGGTGGCCGCCGTCCTGCTCGACGAAGGGCCCGCGCTCGACCATCAACACGTTGCGGCGCGTGTCCATCAGGATGCGTGCGGACAGGCGCTGGCTTTGGCGCAAGCCCGGCGGCTGCTGTTTGCTGAAGCGGATGCGCGCAGTGACCTCGCCATTGACCACTTCCGGCGACACCGCGGAAATCTCGCCGGGGAACGCCGTGTTGTTGCTGGTCAGTTGCGCCGGCATGCCGATGGCGAGATCGCGGGCGAAGCTTTCCGGCACCTTGATCTCGACTTCGAACTTGCTCAGATCGACCACGCCCAGCACCGGGCCATTGGCGACGACGCTGGTGCCTTGCGCGACCTGCACCTGGCCGACCTGGCCGTCGAAGGGCGCGCGCAGGGTCAGCGCGTCGACCTGGCGGCGTTGTTCGGCGACCACCGCGCGCTGGCGTTCGGCCAGCAATTGCTTGTTGCGCGCGTCCAGCCCGGCGCCTTCGCCCTGCAGCACGAAATCCTTGCGCGCGGTGGACAGGCCGATCTCCGCCTTGCGCAGTTCGTCCTGCGCGCGGGTCAGGTCGTTGTGCGAGACCGCGCCGCCGGCGTAGGCGCGCTGGTAGCGTTCCAGGTCGCGTTGCGCGGCGGTGTGGTCGATTTCGGCCTGGTCCAGCGACTTGCGCGCGTTGAGCCGCGCGACCTGGGCGTCGAGCACCGCGCGGCTGGCCTCGGCTTCGAGGCTGGCCAGGGTCGATTCCTCCTGCACCAGCTTGCTGCGCAGTTCCGGGCTGTCGATCACCGCCAGCGCCTGGCCTTTCCTGACCACGTCGCCGGCCACCACCTGCAGGCTGACCGTGCCGGCGGCGATCGCGTACAG
>DASRYD010000300.1:0-5824 GCA_035653955.1 Pseudoxanthomonas sp. | reverse complement strand
GCTGAGGAAATCCTCATGGCCTTCTTCCAGCGCCAGCAGCCGTTCCAGCTCGTCGGCCAGCGCCGGGTCTTCGCCGCGCAGGCGCGCCAGTTGCGCGCGGCGGCGATCCGCATCCAGCTCGAACAGCTCGTCGAGCAGCGGGGAAAGGCGTTGCCATTGCGCGAGATCCATCGCTTTTCCCGCGGGGCGCCGATGCTCAGGCTTTTTCCTGCATCGCGGCGAGCAGGAACAGCCGCGCCTTCTGCCAGTCGCGGCGGATGCTGCGTTCGGAACGCTGCAGCAGGTCGGCGATTTCCTGTTCCGACAGGCCGGCGAAGTAGCGCAGTTCCACCACTTTGGCCAGGCGCTCGTCGGCTTCGGCCAGCTTGCCCAGCGCGGCGTCGACGCTCAGCACGTCCTCGTCCAGCGGCACGCCATTGTCGGCGATGTCCTCGGTCAGGTCGGTGACCCGGCGCAGGCTGCCGCCGCGCTTCTGCGCCAGGCGTTGGCGCGCGTAATCCACCACCACGCTGCGCATCGCCGAGGCGGCGTAGGCGAAGAAGTGCGCGCGGTTGTCGAACTTGGCCCCGGCCTTGCGCGCGCCCACCAGCTTGAAGTACGACTCGTGCACCAGCGACGTGGCGTCCAGGGTGTAGCCCTGTTGCCCGGACAGCTGGCGCCGGGCCATGCCGTGCAACTCGTTGTACAGGGTGGACAAAACCCGGTCCATCGCCCCGCGATCGCCCTCGCGCGCGGCGTCCAGCCATTGGGTGATGTCGCTTGCGTCGCTCATGGGTGCCCCGGTTCTGGCGCCGACTATAGCCGGCAATCGCCCCGCCTGCCGAGGCCTGGCGCGCTTATTCGCCCAGCGCCCGGGCGACGAACGGCGGCGCCACCTCGAGGCCGGCGTGCAGGTGGGCGGTGTAGTACAGGGTTTCGAACGGCTTGGCCGCGGCGTCGGCCTGGCGGAAGCCGAAACCGAAGCCGGCCTGCTTGCTGGCCAGGGTCACGCTCCACCAGCCGGTGGGATAGCACGGCTGCGGGAAGGGCAGGGTCTTGAACGACCGGAAACCGGCCTTGCCCATTTCCGCGCGCATGTCCTTGATCAGGTCGAGCAGGGCCAGCGGCGATTCGGATTGCTGCACCAGCAGGCCGTCGTCCTTCAGGGCGCGGAAGCAGCTCTCGAAGAACGCCTTGTTGAACAGGCCTTCGGCCGGGCCGACCGGGTCGGTCGAATCGACGATGACCACATCGACGCTGCCGGGTTCGCAATTGGCCATGTAGGCCACGCCGTCGTCGAACAGCAGTTCGGCGCGCGGGTCGCCGTTGCTCTCGCACAGCTCGGGGAAATACTTCTCCGACATGCGCGTGACCTGCTCGTCGATATCGCACTGGGTCGCCTTCTCGACGCCCGGGTGCTTCAGCACCTCGCGCAGCGTGCCGCAATCGCCGCCGCCGATGATCACCACGCGCTTCGGCTGCGGATGGGTGAACAGCACCGGGTGGCTGATCATCTCGTGGTAGAAGAAGTTGTCCCTGCTGGTCAGCATCATCGCGCCGTCGATGACCATCAGCTTGCCCCAGTCGGTGCTGTCGTAGATCTCGATCTTCTGGAACGGCGATTGCACCTCATCGAGTTTCCCGGCGATGCGGAAGCCGATGGCCGAGCCGGTCGGCTCGAAATGTTCGATGTACCAGTTGTCGTTGGCGGTCATGGGGATTCCTTATTCGCTTTTTCCTTCGCCCGCCGGGAGAAGGTGCCCCGAAGGGGCGGATGAGGGCGGGGGAATGACGGCGGTAGGAATGTTCCGTAAGTTCGGAAGGCTCCCGCCCTCATCCGGCGCTGCACGCCACCTTCTCCCGGCGGGAGAAGGAAGCGACAGCGGGCGCGCATTGTAACGGCCGCAGGTGACACTCGCCTGTAGAATGCGCGTCCGCCCGCATTCCCGGAACCGCCATGACCTGGTCGCCCGACCAAGCCCGCAAGACCTATTCCATCCCGCACTGGGCCGACGGCTATTTCGACGTCGACGCGGCGGGGCGGGTCGTGGTGCGGCCGCAGGGCACGGAAGGGCCGGCGATCGCGTTGCCGGAAGTGGTGGACAAGGCCCGCGACGCCGGCGCACGGCTGCCGTTGCTGGTGCGCTTTCCCGACATCCTCGGCCAGCGCCTGGGCAAGCTGCAGGCCGCCTTCGCCCAGGCCCAGGCCGACTGGGATTACGCCGGCGGCTACACCGCGGTGTACCCGATCAAGGTCAACCAGCACCAGGGCGTGGCCGGCACGCTGGCGTCCCACGCGGGCGAAGGGTTCGGTCTGGAGGCCGGCAGCAAGCCCGAGCTGATGGCGGTGCTGGCGTTGAGCCGGCCCGGCGGGCTGATCGTCTGCAACGGCTACAAGGACCGCGAATACATCCGCCTGGCCCTGATCGGGCGCAAGCTCGGCCTGCAGACCTTCATCGTCATCGAGAAGCCGTCCGAGCTGGACCTGGTATTCGAGGAAGCCAGGGCGCTCGACGTGCAGCCCGGCCTCGGCGTGCGCATGCGCCTGGCCACGCTGGGCGCGGGCAAGTGGCAGAACAGCGGCGGCGACAAGGCCAAGTTCGGCCTGTCCCCGCGCCAGGTGCTGGACCTGTGGAAGCGCCTGCGCGACACGCCGTGGCAGGATTCGCTCGGCCTGCTGCACTTCCACATGGGTTCGCAGATCTCCAACGTGCGCGACATCGCCAACGGCATGCGCGAGGCCACCCGCTATTTCGTCGAACTGTCGAAGCTGGGCGCGAAGATCACCCACGTCGACGTCGGCGGCGGCCTCGGCATCGACTACGAAGGCACGCGTTCGCGCAGTTACTGCTCGATCAATTACGGCCTGAACCAGTACGCCAGCAACATCGTGCAGCCGCTGGCCGAGGCCTGCGAAGAGAACGGCCTTCCGCCGCCGCGCATCGTCACCGAATGCGGACGCGCGATGACCGCGCACCATGCGGTGCTGGTCGCCAACGTATCCGAAGTGGAGCAGGCGCCGGAAGGTCGCGTGCCCGAGGCGCACGAGGACGAACCGGCGGTGATCCGCCACCTGCGCGAGATCCATGCCGAACTGGATTCGCGTCCGCCGCTGGAGCTGTACCAGGAAGCGCAGCACTTCCACGCCGAAGGCCTGAGCGCCTACGCGCTGGGCCAGATCGACCTGCGCCACCGCGCGCGGCTCGACGACCTGTTCTACGCCATCGCCCACGCGGTGCGCGCGCGCCTGACCGGCGAGGAGAAGAGCCATCGCCCGGTGCTGGACGAATTGAACGAGCGCCTGGTCGACAAGTACTTCGTCAATTTCAGCGTGTTCGAATCGGTGCCGGACGTGTGGGCGATCGACCAGGTGTTTCCGATCGTGCCGATCGAACGCCTCGACGAGGAACCGACCCGCCGCGGCATCGTCGTCGACGTGACCTGCGATTCCGACGGCATGGTCGACACCTATGTCGAGAACGAAGGCCTCGACGCCTCGCTGCCGCTGCATCCGCTGAAGCAAGGCGAGAGCTACCGCCTCGGGTTCTTCCTGGTCGGCGCGTACCAGGAGATCCTCGGCGACATCCACAACCTGTTCGGCGACACCGACGCGGTGGAAGTAACGGCCGACGGCGACGGCTACAAGCTGCGCCAGCAGCGCCGCGGCGACACCACCGACGTGATGCTCGACTACGTCGGCTACAAGCTCGACGACCTGCGCCGCATCTACAGGGCGCGGGTCGGCGCGGCCGACCTGACCAAATCGGAAGCCGCGCGCTTGAACGAAGCGCTGGAAACTGGCCTGACCGGCTACACCTACCTGTCGGACGAGCCGCTTTGACCACGCGCGCGGTCGCGCGTCTGCCCGGCCTCGACCTGCTGCGCGCCATCGCCGTGGTCTGGACGATGCTGTTCCACTCCTTCGTGGTCGGCGGGCTGGGTCCGGACTGGGCCTGGCTGTCGCGCTACGGCTGGATGGGCGTGGATCTGTTCTTCGCGCTGAGCGGATTCCTGATCGGCACGCAGGTGCTGAAGCCGCTGGCGGAAGGACGGCGCCTGTCGTTCCGCGATTTCTATGTCAAGCGCGCGTTCCGCATCCTGCCGGCGTTCTGGGCGGTGCTGGCCTTGTACCTGCTATGGCCGGCGTTCCGCGAAGCGCCGGGCATGGAGCCATGGTGGAAGTTCGCAGGCTTCTTCGTGAACCTTTCCATCGATTACGCCAACAATGCCGCTTTCTCGCACGCCTGGTCGCTGTGCGTCGAGGAGCACTTCTACCTGTTATTCCCGTTGCTGGCGTGGGGATTGCTGCGCAAGCCGGCGACGTGGAAATTCGCCGTGCTGGTTTCCGCATTGGTGCTGGGCGGCATCGCCTTGCGCGCCGGCATCTGGCTGCATGGGCACGCCGTCGATCCGGAATTCGATGCGCGCAACTGGTTCATCGAGGACATCTATTACCCGACCTGGTGCCGGCTCGACGGTTTGTTGTTCGGCGTGGCGTTGGCGGTGCTGAAGACGTTCCGCGCGGCGTGGTGGCAGCGCGCGCAGCGCCATGCGAACGCTGTGCTGCTGGCGGGTATCGCCGTGGTCGCGCTGGCGATGTGGCTGTTCCGCGACCGCGTGGGCCTGCTTGGCAATTCGCTCGGGTGGCCGACGCTGTCGCTGGGCCTGGCTTTGCTGGTGTTCGCAGGCGCCAGCCGCGACAGCCTGATCGGCCGCTGGGCCGTGCCCGGCGCGGGCTGGCTGGCTGCGGTGTCGTACAGCCTGTACCTGGTGCACAAGGCGATATTCCACGTGGTCCAGGCGCAATGGGGCGACGTGCTGGAAGGCCGCGGCCTGGTGGCGTTCTGCGCGTATGGCGTGGCCGCGTTGCTGGCAGCGGCGGTGTTGCACTATGCGATTGAACGACCGTTCCTGCGCTTGCGCGAGCGGGTGCTGGCGCGGCGCGCGTTTCCGATCGGTGTGGAAGCGATCTAAGTCGCGATCGCTTTTACTTCTCCATTCCCGAAAACGGAGCTTCGCGACTTACGTCGCTCCCACAGCCATCGTTCTCGCATTCATGGTCAGCGTTTCGATCAGTGCGCGCGATGCCGCGGACAATTGCCGGTGAGGAGCGTAGAGCAGCGAGAAACGCCGCGTGCGGCCACGGGTCTGCGGCAGGATTTCGACCAGATCGCCGCGCCGCAGGTCGTCGGCGGCAATGAATTCGTAGATCTGGCAGATGCCCGCGCCGGCACGGGCCAAGGCGACCAGGCCCAGCGGATCGTCGGCGACTTTCAATGTAGCCGACGGCGTCCAGTCCACGTCGCGTTCGCCTTCGCGCAGCAGCCAGGGCATCACGCGGCCGGTGCTGGGCATGACGAAGGCAAGGCATTGGTGAGCCGCCAATGCGTGGATGTCGGCGGGAACGCCATGTGCCTGCACGTAGGCAGGCGCGGCGACGAGGCGGAACGCGGCGCTTTCGAGCGGCCGGGCGACCAGGCCGCTGTCGGGCAGTTCGCCCGCGCGGATCGCCATGTCGAAGCCTTCGGCGACCAGGTCGACGTTGCGATTGCCGATCGACAACTCGATCTCGACCTGCGGATAGCATGCGGCGAAATCGCGCAATCGCTGCGGCAAGCGGTGGTGGCCGTAGGTGGTCGGCGCACTGATCCGGATGCGTCCGGCCAGATGTTCGCGCTGGCCTTGCAAGCCGCGCTCGGCCTCGTCGAGCAGGGCGAAGGCGTGGCGCGACTGTTCCAGGTAACGTTGCCCGGCTTCGGTCAGGCCCAGGCTGCGCGTGCTGCGACGGAGCAACTGCACGCCCAGGCGCTGTTCCAGCCGCGAAATCGCCCGGCTCATCGCCGAC
>DASRYD010000299.1:0-3889 GCA_035653955.1 Pseudoxanthomonas sp. | reverse complement strand
GGTGCGCGCGGTAGGCACGTCCAGCGCCTGTGGCGTGGCCATCGGCCTGGCCAGCGCATTGGGTTACGCGCTGCATGCGCCGGCGGGCGCCTTGCCGCAGCACGCGATCGGTTACGTCTACCTGCCGGCGGCGCTGGGCGTGGCGGTGGCTTCGGTATTGGCCGCGCCTTACGGCACGCGGCTGGCGCACAAGCTCAGTGGCAAGGCGTTGACGAGGGTATTCGCCGCGTTCCTGCTGGCGATGGCGGCGATGATCGCATCAGGCGGTTGATGCCTGATGCGGGAGCGGCGAAAAGCGTTCGCGGCCAAGGCCGCTCCCACAGGGGATTCGGGTCAGGCGTCGCCCTCGGTGCGGACGTGCGGCCCGAGGAAGCTCATGTAGTCGGCCTTGCCCAACGGCGCGCCGAGCTTGCGCAGGATCGCGTAGGTCGTGGTGATATGGAAATACAGGTTCGGCAACAGGTAGTCGCTGACGTACTGACGCGCCGGCAGCACGCAGTGGCGGCCCGGGCCCAGGCCAATGCGCTTGTCCTCGTCCAGCTTGGCGTCGCCGACGGCGATGGCCGACACGAGTTCTTTGGTCTGCGCGATATGCGAACGGGCCAGTGCCACGGTGTCGACGTCGCGACCCAGGTTCTCCACCGGATTGCCGGCGCTCCATTGGGCGAAGCCGCGCGGCTGGTTGCAGGCGAAGGCGATCTGCGTGCCCAACGGGAACATGTCCGGGGCCAGGCGTTCCTGCAGCGCGGCTTCGAGGTCGAGGTGCTTTTCGGCGACGTCGAGGATGTGGCTCAGCGCGTCGAGGCGGGAGAGGAAGATGCGCTTGATTTCGGTGATTTCGGGGTTGGACATGCGGGGCTCCGTGGGTGATGTCGAGTGAGTCGCCAGGCGCGATGCGGCGCGGCATGGGTGAATGACGATCAGGTTCGCTCGCGGCGGACCGGTTCGGCGAGATGCAGGAAGCGAGTGAACGTATCGCTGGGCCGGTCCACGCCACAGGCGACGAGGACCATGCCGACGTTGCCGCGATGGTAGGCGCCGTGCGCAAGGACGTGGAACAGCATCTCCGCGCGGGTCATCGAGCCGCGTTTCCCATCGGTGAAGGTGAAGGCCACGGTCTCGTCCAGTGCATCGTCGCCAATCTGCCCCACGTATTCCTGGAACCATGCGTCCGATCCGGCGATGTCTTCGCGAAGGCCTTGCAGGGTCGGCGTTTCCGGCGTGTTCGTCGCATCGAACGGACGCGCCGCGCCGCCGAGGTGGGCGGCGAAAATGCGATCCACGACATGGGTGTGGTTCATCAGGCGGATCGCCTGCTTCCACTCCGCTGGATAACGCGCTGCGTCGACAAGGGCGAGCGCATCGAGGATTTCGCCGTTGGCCCAAGCCTTGTAGCGGAACTGGTTCTTCATGGATTCTGCTTGATTTCGGGAAGCAAGACGATCGGATCGCCTGCTGCTCGTGCGGTGGAATGGGTTTGCGGAATCAGCGGCGATGCAGTTGCAGGAGACGATCGAATGCGCCTTCGATCTGCTCGTTCGCGAATCCGCAATGACCTTCGCCGACGGCGGGAAGTTCCAGCAAAGGTTGCGGCGTTCCACGCGAACGGACGAGTTGGGGATAGAAACCGTTGAACCGGGCGGGCACGGTCGGGTCGAGCGCGCTGGGCTGCAGCACCACGGGCGTCCGGATGTTCCCGGTCAGTTCGGCGCTGCCGCCGATCGAGGCGACGGCACGCGGGTCGCCGGCGTAGCGACGGACGCCTCGATTGAACGCCTCGTCGTCGCCGAAGCCCGAATACGCCACCGAACGATTGTCGACGGGAAACCCGCCGGCGCGGGAAGCCGCTTCCCGCAGCACCAGGTTGTACAGCATGAGCGCGCCCGCCAGGCCAGGGCGGGGAATGTCCAGCCGTTTCGAAAGCAGCGTGGCGATCGGTTCGTTCTTCTGCAGTTGGCGTTCGATCGCTTCGCTGTCCAGCATGGCCGGCGAATCCGGATCGGCCAGTCCGCCCGTAGCCAGGCCCATCGTGCCGGGAAAGAAATAGTCGAACGCCACCAGCGGCGTCAGCACGGCGTCCTGGAAGACGGTGGCGGCCGGCATGTTCGCGCCGCACAGGGACAATGCGCCGTCATAGGACGTGCCGTGCAATTCCGCGCTTTTCAGCGCGGCCAGACCGCCCATCGAAAAGCCGACGAGATAGGCATGCCGCGGCTTGCGGTACTTTTCGACGAAGTACGTTCTGAGCCGTTCCGTATCGGCAACGGCATCGGCAACGGCCCATCCCTGGGACGAATAGCCGCTTACCGCGACGGCATAACCTTTCGCCAGGAACAGCGGTGCCGCTTCGTTCTGCGGCCAAGGCTGCTGGCGCGGCGAACCCTTGGGCTCGTATCCATGCAGCAGGACGACGAGGTCGCCGTTCCAGTTCTCGGGAATGTCGATGCGGTAGGGCGCGGAGCCGAGCGCGTTCGCGTCCTGTATCGGCGCTGCGGGCTTCGGCAAGCCGGCGCTGTTGCACGCGGCAACGCAGAAAAGCGCGACGGCCAGAAGCAGGAACGACTTCCTCGTCGGGCGCACGACCCGCTCCTTGTACATGTTCATTGCGAGTCGACCTTCATCCCGGGAAGAAGCGGATTCTGGAAGGTGCCCGTATCCGCGTCAAACCGGAAATTTCAGTTGCGCAATGCCGCCGCGGGGACTTCGATCTCAAGCGCCAGGGCGAGGTGGTCGGAATTGGCCGCGGGCAACGCGCGCAATTGCGCGGGTTGCAGCGCGTCGCTGACCAGGATGTGGTCGATGGCTTTTTGCGGGCGCCAGCTCGGGAAGGTCGGCACGGTCTCGCGCGGCGGGCGCAGATGGGTGCGCGCGTACAGGCGCTCCATTTCGGGACGTTCGGCCACGCAGTTGAAGTCGCCCATCAGCACCGCGTGCCGATGGTCGGCCAGCAGTTCGGTGATGAAATCGAGCTGCGTGCGCCGCGAGGTCGTCCCCAGCGACAGATGCGCCACCGCGACGACCAGGCCGTCGTCGTCTTCACCGTAACGCGCCACCAGCACGCCACGGCCGGGGATTCGGCCGGGCAGGGTGTGGTCGGTGATTTCCACCGGTTCCAGGCGGCTGAGCAGGCCATTGGCGCTGCCGGCGACGCGGGCGACGTTGCGGTTGGGCTGGTGGCTCCAGAAATCGAAGCCGCCATGCTCGGCCAGGTAATGGGTCTGGTTGGTGAAACCCGAACGCAGGCTGCCGGGATCGGCCTCCTGCAGCCCGACGATGTCGTGCTCGCGGGTCAGCTGGGCGATCGCGTCCAGGCTGTTGCGCTTGCGCCCCATCGGCAACGCGTGCGACCAGCTGCGCGTCACGTAGTCGCTGTAACGGCGCGTGCTGGATCCGGCCTGGATGTTGGCGCTGAGCAGACGCAGGCGGCGCGAAGCGGTCATCCCGGCGGAAACTAGTTGGCCTTGCCGCCGCGCCGCCTGGCCCGTTCCATCGCCACCAGCGCATCGGCGATGCGCAGCAGGTCGTCGTAGCTCTTCGCGCCGATGACCTTGTACCGGCCGGCGACGATCAGCGCCGGCGTGGAATCGGTGTCGGACCGGGTCAGGAAATCCTCGGTGCGCTTGATCTGCGCATCGATCTCCGCGCTGCGGATGGTCGCGGAAAAGATCTCGGGCTTGACCCCGTAACCGGCGTAGAACGCGGCCAGTTCGTCGATCGACACGTTCTGGATCGGCAGCGTGCCGTTGACGTGCAGGGCGTCGAACATCGCCTGGTGGGTCCTGCCGACCACGCCCAGGCGCTCGGCCGCGAAATAGGCGCGCGCATACGGCAGCCAGTATCCGCCGAACGGCGCGGGCACCCGGGTCAGCTTGACGTCGGCCGGCTGGCG
>DASRYD010000298.1:0-1655 GCA_035653955.1 Pseudoxanthomonas sp. | reverse complement strand
CGAGGCCAGGCAGGCCTTCGAGCGCGCCGCGGCGCTGACCCGCAACGCGCGGGAACGCAGCCGGATTCAGGCGCGGGCGCAGGCTTGCGCGGAGTAGAGAAACGCTGACGAGTGAATGTGGGAGCGACCTTGGTCGCGAATGCTTTTGCTCTTGATTGCACAAGTCGAATCAAAAAGCATTCGCGACCAAGGTCGCTCCCACAGAAAGACGATCTACCAGCGCGCCACCAGTCGCTTGAACGGCTTCACGACGCGAATGCCGCCGGCATCGAAACCGGTCGCCGGTTTGCCGTCTATCTCGACCGAAATCGGCGTGCGCCGGTTCGGCCAGTGCACCTGCAACGCGGCGTCCTTGCGCAGTCCGGTACCGAGTTCGATGCGCAGTTCGTTGCCTTGCTGTTTCGCGCGCATGGTCAACGCGCCATAGGCCGTCGGCAGGCCTTCCACGCCCAGGCCTTCGCCTTGCAGCCATGCCTGCGGCGCGCCGGGCAGCAGGTCCAGCGCGTCGTCGCCTTCGTGCATCAGCATGCCGAAGATCGCGCGCGCGTATTCCGAACCGATCCACGTATGCGGCATGTCGCCGAGGTAGATCGCATGGCGCAGGTCGGAGTACACGACTTCCGCCAGCACCTGCCACGGCGCGGGACGGCGATGGCCGAGGAAGCGCATCAGCAGTTCGTTGGCGACTTCCGGCTGGTCCAGGTGCACGTAGGTCAACACGTTGCGGATTTCGTACGGCGTGTAGGCGAACAGCGCGCCGGGTTCGTCGCGCTTGCGCACGTCGGCGAGATAACGTTCGAAGGTGGTCTTCAGCGCGGCGGCGGGCATCGCGTTCTGCTGACCGGCCGGATCGAGGCCGATGGAAAGGCTGGTCGGGTCGCTGCCGCCGGTGTCGGCGTCGGCGGGGATCGTGTCCGTGCCTTTCCAGCGCATGGTCGCTTCGATCGACGCGGTCATCGATTCGCGCAGCGCGGCGTACTGTTCGCGCGCCCACTTCGCGGTTTCATGGTCGCCCCATTGCTCGGCCAGCCAGGCGCCGTCGTGCCAGCCCTTCAGCGCCCACCAGTCGTCCCAGTAGCTGTGCGTGGGCACCGGATAGCCTTCGTGGCTGATCGACGGGGCGATGATGCCGCGGAAGCGTTCCGGCGCGGGCTGGTCGGCCTTGTAGCCGGGCACCAGGGTGCGTTCGCGCAGTTCCTGCATGAACTTCATCGCGCGGCGCACTTCGTCCTGGTAATCGCGCACGCTGGCCGCGCCGCCGTCGAGCCGCGCGAGTTCCGCGACCAGCCAGATGAATTCGCCCTGGCTGTCGTATTCGATGTCGGAGCCGAAGCCGGTGTTGACCGTGCCGTCGTCGTTGAGGATCGGCGAGACCAGGCCGTTCTCGTGCACGGCGTGCGAGGCGTACCACGCCAGGTAATCGCGCGCGGTCTTGGCCATGCCCATACGCGCCAGCGTCGCGGCGGTGGCGGCGCCGTCGCGGATGAAGGAGCGGTTGTAGTTGCGCGGACCGGGCTGCATCGCCGGGCCGCTCTGGTTGATCAGCATGTACGCGGCCTGCGCGCGCAGCATGTCGACCAGCGAATGGTCGGGCAGGGTGAGGCCGATGCGGCCCAGCCGTGCCTGCCACTGTCGCGCGGTGTCGTCGGCGAGGC
>DASRYD010000297.1:0-3094 GCA_035653955.1 Pseudoxanthomonas sp. | reverse complement strand
GAGGCCGCGCCCGCGATGCACGGCGACGCGGGCGCGCTGGCCAAGGCCGGAGACGAACGCGCCGCCTACGACGCGGCCTTCGAAGCGCTGCGCAAGGGCAACTACGTCGATTCGGCGCAGTTGTTCCAGAGTTTCCTGCAGATGTACCCGAGCGGCGTGTACGCGCCGAACGCGCTGTACTGGCTCGGCGAAAGCTACTACGTCACCGGCAACTATCCGCTGGCGATGCAGCAGTTCCAGAGTCTGATCGAACGCTATCCGACCCACGACAAGGCTGCCGGCGCGCTGCTGAAGCTGGGGCTGTCCGAATACGGCCTGGGCAAGATGGACGCCGCCGAACGCACCCTCGGGGACGTGGTCAGCAAATATCCGGGCAGCGACGTGGCCCGCGCCGCCGACGACCGCCTCAAGGCGATCCAGTTGCGGCGCAATCTGCGCTGATCTGCCGGCGCCCGCGGCCTTCCGCCGCATCCCCGCGCCCCAAGCCCATACTGTCGCCATGAACGCCTCCGCATTCGCCACGCCCAGCGAAATCGTGCAGTCGCCGCTGGACCGGCTGAAGATCACCGAGATCTTCCTGTCGCTGCAGGGCGAGGCGCGCGACGTCGGCTGGCCCACGGTGTTCGTGCGCCTGACCGGGTGCCCGCTGCGCTGCGGGTACTGCGACACCGCCTACGCCTTCCACGGCGGGCAGTGGCGGGAGATAGACGAGATTCTTGCCGAAGTCGCGCGCCATGGCGTACGCCACGTCTGCGTGACCGGCGGCGAGCCGCTGGCGCAGAAGCGCTGCATCGGTCTGCTGCAACGGCTGTGCGACGCCGGTTACGCGGTGTCCCTGGAAACCTCGGGTGCGCTGGACATCGCCAATGTCGATCCGCGCGTGTCGCGGGTGCTGGACATCAAGACGCCGGGCTCGGGCGAGGTCGCGCGCAACCGTTGGGACAACCTGCCGTCGCTGACCGCGCACGACCAGGTCAAGTTCGTCCTGTGCGGCCGCGCCGACTACGAATGGGCGCGCGACGTGCTGCGCGAACATCGCCTGCACGAGCGCTGCGACGTGCTGTTCTCGCCCAGCAAGAGCGAACTCGACCCGCGCGAACTGGCCGACTGGATCGTGGCTGATCGCCTGCCGGTGCGTTTCCAGATGCAGTTGCACAAGGTTTTGTGGAACGACGAGCCGGGCAGGTAAGAAGCTAAGCGATGGGTTTTGCCGACGTGACGGAATTTGGTAGACGTACCACCGCAGTGGTCCCCACGGGATATCCCGGATGGGTGCAGGTTCAAGTCCTGTCGTCGGCTCCTTGAACAACACCGTGCCGTCCACTAGTCCGGCCTAGGGGACGAGCGGAAGCGATTACGATCTACTCCTGATGATTGAATTCCTGGTTGCATAACCCATGAAAAAAGCCGTCGTCCTCGTCTCCGGTGGCATGGACTCCGCCGTCGTCCTCGCCATAGCCCGCGAGCAGGGCTTCGCCACGCATGCGCTGAGCGTGCGCTACGGCCAGCGCCACACCTCCGAACTGGACGCCGCGGCCAGGGTGGCGGGCGAACTCGGTGCGCTGGCGCACAAGACCGTCAACGTCGACCTGCGCAGCATCGGCGGTTCGGCGCTGACCGACGACATCGAAGTGCCCGAGGCCGGCGGTGCGGGCATTCCGGTCACCTACGTGCCGGCGCGCAACACCATCATGCTGTCGGTGGCGCTGGGCTGGGCCGAGGTGCTGGGCGCGGCCGACATCTTCTGCGGGGTCAATGCGGTCGATTACTCCGGCTATCCGGATTGCCGGCCCGAGTTCATCGCCGCGTTCGAGAAGCTGGCCAACCTGGCGACCAAGGCCGGCGTCGAAGGCGCCGGCATCCGCATCCACGCGCCGCTAATGCGGATGGGCAAGGACGCCATCGTCCGCGAAGGCCTGCGCCTGGGCGTCGATTTCGCCACGACCGTGTCCTGTTACCGGGCCGACGAGCAAGGCCGCGCCTGCGGACATTGCGACGCGTGCCGCCTGCGCGCCGCGGGGTTCGCCGATGCCGGCGTGACCGACCCGACGCGCTACGCGTGATTTCGCGCCCGGCCGCCGCGTAGGTTAGAATTCGCGTCCCCGGCGCGATGCCGGGCGCTATTTTCAGGCTCGGGTCGTTAGCTCAGTCGGTAGAGCATCGGACTTTTAATCCGCTGGTCGATGGTTCGAATCCATCACGACCCACCACTTTTCCGCGGTTCCCATCCCGGGCGCGTTTTCCTAACGACGCGGACCGCGCATCGGCGGCGCCGCGCGACCGCCTCGATAACCGTCCGGACCGTCGTACTGGCCCACGCTGATGCTGACGCCGATCTCGCGGGCCTCGCCTTCGTCGTTGTAGTAGGTCTTGCAGCTGTTGACGTTGAAAGCCTGCCAGTTGCTGTTGCCGCCGCGGCTGGAGTAGCCGACGCCCGCAGCGACGGTGCCGTGCGGTTGGCCGTTGCAACGCTCCTCGCGTACGGAGGCCTGCTGGTCGCTCTTCGTCGCAGGCACGCGGCTGGTGTCGCCGTACCAGGTGCCGGGCGGGTCGTTGTGGTACCGGTACGTCGACGATTTCGGCAAGGCCAGGTCGAGCTCGCTGGCGCTCCCTGCGGTGGATGTGCCGTCGGCTGTTTGCGCCATGCAGGCCGGCGCGGCGATCAGCAGGCCGGCGAACAACAGGGGCAGGTTCTTCATCGCGGGCTCGCCGAGGGAGGGACATGGGCACGCTAGCAAGGGAAGCTTGAATCGCCGCTGTCGTTGCGGCACGCATCGCGTCAACCGATCGCCCTCAGGCGTGTCCGCGCACCGCCTGCAATACCTGTTCGCCGTACCGGGTCAGCTTGCTGCCGCCGATCCCGTTGATCCGGGCCAGTTGGTCGAGGCTGTCGGGGCGATGCTCGGCGATGGCGCGCAGAGTGCTGTCGTGCAGGATCATGAATGGCGGCAGGTTCTGTTCGCGCGCCAGTCCCGCGCGCAACTCGCGCAAGGTGTTGAACAGGGCCAGATCCTGCGGCAGCACCGACAGGCCGGTCGGGCGTTCGCGTCGTTCGCGCTCGCGGTCGCGCTTGCGCGGCAACTGGCGGCGCATC
>DASRYD010000296.1:0-2506 GCA_035653955.1 Pseudoxanthomonas sp. | reverse complement strand
GGCGCGGCGAACGCTGCGTCCGGCGACAACGCGCCCGCAGCCAGCGCGAGCCCGGATCGCTTCAGGAAACCGCGCCGGTCCATCGCCCCCCTCACTTCAACGGATCGCGGCGCTTCAGCGGCTTCAACGGCTCCATCGTGGCCAGATCCCAGTCGGCCTCGACGAACGGCTGGCGGGTCTCGGCCTGCTTTGGATAGCCGCCGACCTCGGTTTCGCTGTCGATGATCTCGCCGCGGCCTTCGATGGCATCGGCGAGGATGCGGCGATCGACGTCGTCGCGATCCCACGGTCGCGCACCGGCGTTGGCGATCACCGCGTCCTGCACCTGTGCCGAGGGCAATGCCCTCACGCCGAACGGAAGTTCCGGCGCGTTCTTCAGCATGTTCAACTTCACCGGCGCATTGGTGTAGCGGCCGACCTGGGGCAGCGGATTGCCGATGCGGTCGACTGCGATGTTGTCGTGCATGTACAGGTCGAGGTCGCCGGAGCCGCCGATTTCGAACAAGGCCATCGGCTCGGTCGACTTGCCGCCGCGCAGCACGTTGCCACGCAGGACCATCCGGCCGGTTTCGTAGTCGTGGCCGATCCATTCCTCGGCGACCAGGTTGTAGTGCACCGCGCGCTGGCCGGGGTCGTAGATCAGGTTGTTGATCACCTGCCCCTTCACTCCGCCCTTGAACAGCGGGTTGCGCTCGTAGTTGTGCGCGTACAGGTTGCCGACGATCAGGATGTCGTCGACGTGGTCGTGGATCAGCGAGCCTTTCGAATGCTCGCCCTTGGCATGGGTGGAATAGGCCAGGCCTTCGGCGACGATGTTGTTGCTGAAGGTGATCCGGTGCGAGGTGTGCTTGCCGTAGTCCGCGGGCGCGACGCCGGCCGGAAAGCGCGTGCCCGAAGCGGACAGGTTCTCGTCGGTGGCCCAGGTCAGCGAGCAGTGGTCGACGATCACGTCGTGCGCATTGACGGTGGAGATCGCATCGAAATCGATGCCGGCGAAACGGCCTGCGCCGGTGCTGCCGGGGCGCACCCGGATATGGCGCACGATCACGTTGCTGGCGGCGATGTCGAAGCCGCCGCGGATGAAGGTGATGCCTGGATTGGGCGCGGTCTGTCCGGCGATGGTCAGGTCGCCCTCGGTAACGCGCACGGTCTTCGCCCCCAGATCGATCACCCCTCCGACTTCGAACACCACGATGCGTGGCCCCTTCGCGACCAACGCTTCGGTGATCGAACCCGGTCCCTCGGCCGCAAGCGTGGTCACCTTGACGATCCTGCCGCCCCGCCCGCCGCTGGCGTGCGCGGCCCAGCCTTGCGCACCCGGGAAGGCCAACAGCTCCACTCTTGCCGCACGCGCCTGCATCGTCGGCAGGGCGGACAGCGCCAGCAGTGATGCCAGACCGCAGCTCGCGGCACGCATGGAAAACCAACGGAAAATCTGCATCTGACCCCTCCCAGGGACTCGGCCGCCAAGATCGTTTGCGGCGCTGCATATTGCCAATGACACCGGTTTACCATATACAGGCGACCGGGCCGATGTCCATCGGCACCGCAGCAAAGGAACCCCGGGAGGACCCCTTTTGAGCATCCGCGACGGCGCCGGCCACGCAGCACAAATCGCAGAGGAGCAGCGTGCGATCGCCGAGCGTTTCGTGCGGGCGCGCCGTGCCGGCGAATCGTTGGCGGATTTCCCCGGCACGATCCCCGCAGACCTCGCCTCCGCCTACGCCGTGCAGGACATCGCCATCTCGCAGTGGCCGGACAGGGTCGTCGGCTGGAAGGTCGGCTACATCGCCGCCGAACGCCGCGACGCTTCCGGCGACGATCGCCTGCTCGGCCCGGTGTTCGCCAAGGCGCTGTGGCCGGCGGCGCCGGGATTGCGGTTCCCGGTCTACGTGGGCGGGTTCGCCGCGGTCGAGGCCGAATACGTACTGCGCCTCGAGGCCGACGCACCGGTGGGCCAGCTCGAATGGAGCCTGGCCGAAGCCGACGCATTCCCCACGACGCTGCACACCGGCGTCGAAATCGCCAGCAGCCCCTTGGCGACGATCAACCAGCTCGGTCCGCGCGTGGTGGTCTCGGACTTCGGCAACCACAACGGCCTGGTTCTCGGCGCGGAAATCCCCGATTGGCACGCCATCCCGGAAACGAAACTGACCTGCCGGACCCTGATCGACGGCGTCGAAGTCGGCAGCGGCGGCGCCACTTTCCTGCCGGGCGGGCTGCGCGCGGCCTTCGCGTTCGCCCTGGCGCGTTCCGCCAAGCGCGGGCGTCCGTTGAAGAAGGGCGACCTGGTCGCCAGCGGCAACGCCACCGGCATCCACGACATCCGCGTCGGCCAGACCGCGACCATCCGCTTCGCCGGCCACGGCGAAATTTCCTGTACCGCCATCGCCGCGTCCTGACGCGATGACGACGTGAGAGGCGCGGGAGGGCGCATGATCACTCGCAGAGGATTTCTGGGCGGCGCGTTCGGCGCCGGTGCGGCGACGGCGCTGGCGGGCTAGAT
>DASRYD010000295.1:0-9019 GCA_035653955.1 Pseudoxanthomonas sp. | reverse complement strand
GGCCGAGGGCTAGCCGCGCTCGCTGCGCCAGCGCCGGTGCTCGACCCGCATGCAGCGATCCTGCACGACGTCGATGCCGGCATCGAGCAGTTTCCCGGCGAACGCGTCGTGGCGGATGCCCGATTGCAGCCATACCGCGCGCGGCCTGGCCGCCAGCAGGTCGGACAGATGCGGTTCCAGGTCTTCCGGCTTGCGGAACACATCGACCACGTCGATGCGGCCCGGAACGTCCGCGACCGTCCGGTGCACCGCCTTGCCGAGGATGCGGTCGACGTCCGGGTAGTAGACCGGCACGGGCAGGACCTCGTAACCCGCGTTGCTCAGGTACAGCGGAATCTGGTGGGCCGGTCGTTCGGCACGCGTTTCAGGCTTGATGCCGAGCACCGCGATCCGCCGCGCGCGTTGCAACAAGCGGTCGATGGCGTCGAAGTCTTCCAGCAATTGGCCACGCACGGGCGGCTCCATGATGTTGTGGGAACGGCGGTACGGATCGGTCGCAAGGCTACGCAGCGGGCCGGTCATTCCTTAGACTCCGATCATCCGCCCCGGCCCCTCGAAGGTACGCATGCCCGACCAACCACGCCCGCGCCGCTCGTACGTCGCCTACGCCTCCGCCCTGCTCGGACTGCTCAGCCTGTTCGGCGTGCTCTGCTTCCACTTCCCGGAACTTCTGACCAGCCAGGACTTCCGCAAAGTCTATACCGAACAGTTCGCGCGCCACCTGTTGCTGGTGGGGCTGGTGGCGGCGTTCGTGCTGGGCACGCTGGCCATCCTGCGCGACCGCAACAAGCGCGTGGCATTGACCGGCGTCGGCGCCGCGACCCTGGCGGTGCTGCTTGGCGGCACCAATGTGCAGTTCGACGGGATCGGCAAGACGCCCTATTCGCTGGGCCTGGACTGGTTCGTGATCTCGCTGTTCTTTTCGGCCCTGGTATTCGTGCCGATGGAGCGCTTCCTCGGCAAGCACGACCTTTCCCCGCTGCGGCCGGGCTGGCGCACCGACCTGGCGTATTTCTTCATGAGCCATGTGCTGGTGCAGTTCATCCTGATCCTGGTCACCGCCTCGACCTCGACGATCGCCGGACTGGCCTTGTTCCCCCCGCTGAAAGCCGCGATCCAATCGTTGCCGACATGGGCGCAGTTCCTGATCGCCGTTTTCGTCGCCGATCTGGCTCAGGCGCTGCTGCACCGCGCGTACCACAACATTCCCTGGCTGTGGCGCTTCCATGCGGTGCACCATTCCAGCCGCGCGATGGATTGGCTGGCCGGCTCGCGCGTGCACTTCGTCGAGATCGTGCTGACCCGCAGCGCGGTGCTGTTGCCCTTGCTGGTGCTGGGTTTTTCCCCATCGGCGGTCAACGCCTACGTCGTGCTGGTCGGGCTGCAGGCCGTGCTGGCCCACGCCAACCTGGGCATTCGTTTCGGCCTGCTGGAATACCTGCTGGTGCTGCCGCGCTATCACCACTGGCACCACGCGCGGCACAAGGACTATCTGGACGTGAACTATGCGATCCACCTGCCGCTGGTGGACATGCTGATGGGCACCTTCAGGCTGCCGAAGCAGCAGGAAGAATGGCCGGAGGAATACGGCGTGATGAAGCTGGAAACCGTGCCGCGCGGCATCTTGGGCCAGCATTTGATGCCGTTCCAGGGCAGCAGGAAATACGACGATCACGTCGCGTAGAACCTGGCCCATGCTGGGTACGGGGACGATCCCGACCCGCCGTCCGGCACGCTTCGTGAATCCGATGGCGGGTCAAGACCCGCCTTACGTCCAGTCGGTCAGTCCTTCGCGCGCGTAGACCTCGCGGAACGACGGCAACGCCTTCATCCGTTGCGCGTAGGCCTGCAGCGCCGGCCACGTGTCGGTAGGCCTGGGCATGTTGCGCGACCAGCGCATCAGCATGGTGAGCAGGAAATCGGCGGCGGAGCGCCGCTCGCCCAGCAGGTACGGCCCGTTGGCTTCCAGATGGTCGCTGACCTGCTGCCACGCGGACTCGAGCGCGGCTCGCGAGGAAGCCTTGACCTTGTCGATATTGTCCGCGCCCGCCGGCTCGTCCGGATAGAACCAGCCGCGATAGGCCGGCATCAGCGTGTAGGCGCCGAAGAACATCCAGCGGTAATACGCGGCGCGCTGCGGCGTGCCGATGGCGGGCGCAAGGCCGGCCAGCGGATACAGGTCGGCCAGGTGCATCGCGATGGCCGCGGATTCGGTCAGCACCTGCCCGTCGATCAGCAGCGTCGGCACCCTGCCCTGCGGGTTGAGCTTCAGGTACTCGGGCGATTTCTGTTCGCGCTTGTCGAAGTCGAGCATGCGCAGTTCGTGTTCGACGCCGAGTTCGATCAGCAACCAGTGGACGACGAGGGAGGCGGTGCTCTGCGAACCGTACAGGACGATGCTCATGCCGGTTCGACCACTACCGGAATCTTGCCGATGCGCGCCTGCCATTCCTTCGGTCCGGTGTTGTGCACCGAAGTGCCCTGCGAATCGACCGCGACGGTCACCGGCATGTCCCGCACTTCGAATTCGTAGATCGCCTCCATGCCCAGGTCGGCGAAGCCGACGACCCTGGCGGCCTTGATCGCCTTGGAAACGAGATACGCGGCACCACCGACGGCCATGAGGTAGGCCGACTGGTGCTTCTTGATCGCTTCGATGGCCGCCGGACCCCGCTCGGCCTTGCCGACCATGCCCATCAGGCCGGTCTGCGCCAGTATCTGCCCGGTGAACTTGTCCATGCGCGTCGCCGTGGTCGGACCAGCGGGGCCGACGACCTCGTCGCGCACCGGATCGACAGGGCCGACGTAGTAGATGAAACGTCCCTTCAGGTCGACTGGCAGTTCCTGGCCCTTGTCGAGCATGTCGACCATGCGCTTGTGCGCGGCATCGCGACCGGTCAGCAGCTTGCCGTTGAGCAGCAGCACTTCGCCCGGCTTCCACGAGGCGACTTCTTCCCGGGTGATCGCGTCGAGGTCCACGCGGCGCGCGTTCTGCGGGTTGTAGGTCAGCTTCGGCCAGTCTTCCAGCGAAGGCGGATCCAGCATCACCGGGCCGCTGCCGTCGAGGGTGAAGTGCGCATGACGGGTGGCGGCGCAATTCGGAATCATCGCCACCGGCAGGTTGGCCGCGTGGGTCGGATAATCCTTGACCTTGATGTCGAGCACCGTGGTCAGGCCGCCCAGGCCCTGCGCGCCGATGCCGAGCGCGTTGACCTTCTCGTACAGTTCCAGGCGCAGTTCTTCGGCGCGATTCGAGGCGCCGCGCTGCTGCAGTTCGACGATGTCGATCGGCTCCATCAATGCCTCCTTCGCCAGCAGCATCGCCTTCTCGGCGGTGCCGCCGATGCCGATGCCGAGCATGCCCGGCGGGCACCAGCCCGCACCCATGGTCGGCACGGTCTTGAGTACCCAGTCGACGATCGAATCGGACGGGTTGAGCATGGCGAACTTCGACTTCGCTTCCGAACCGCCGCCCTTCGCCGCGACGATCACGTCGACGGTGTTGCCCGGCACGACCTTCACGTTGACCACGCCGGGCGTGTTGTCCTTGGTGTTGATGCGCTTGCCGGCGGGGTCGGCCAGCACCGAGGCGCGCAGCTTGTTGTCCGGGTGGTTGTAGGCGCGACGCACGCCTTCGTGGACCATGTCCTCGACGCCCATCGTGGCGTCGTCCCAGCGCACATCCATGCCGATCTCGAGGAACACGGTGACGATACCCGTGTCCTGGCAGATCGGACGGTGGCCCTCGGCGCACATGCGCGAGTTGATCAGGATCTGGGCGATGGCGTCCTTCGCGGCCGGCGATTCCTCGCGCTCGTAGGCGGCGGCGAGGTTCCGGATGTAATCGACCGGATGGTAGTAGCTGATGTACTGCAAGGCGTCGGCGACGCTCTGGATGAGGTCGTCCTGGCGGATAACGCGGCTGGAAGTCGTGGTCATGGCGGGCTGGGGGCGGGCTGAGCCCTGCATTTTACCGTGGACCGGCAACCTTTCGGCCGCGGCAGGCATCCCATACCGCGACCGCCCCTGGAGTCGGAGGATGGCGTGATACTGCACCTCGGGACGGCTGCAACCGCCCGGCTTATGCCGTGCGCCAGAGGGTTTCCCGTGAGCACACAACCGCGAAGGAGCATCATGAGACTGAGCCTGCCTGCCATGGCACTGCTGTTCTGCAGCACCGCCTCGGCCGTTGCCGCCGAATCGCCCAAGGCCGCCGGACCCGACCCGGCGATCATGGATCGCGTTTTCTCGCGGCTGGGCACGGAGTTCGTCAAGAACGGCCGCACCGATGGCATGTCGATCGCGGTGGTCAAGGACGGCAAGGCGCATTTCTACAACTTCGGCACCGCGACGCGCGGGAAGTCGCAGCCACCCACCGAGCATTCCGTTTACGAGATCGGCTCGATCACCAAGGTCTTCACTTCGCTGGTGCTCGCGCATGCGGTGCAGGAAGGGAAGATAGGCCTGCAGGACGACATCCGGCGCTACCTGCCCGGCGACTATCCGAATCTCGCATGGGAAGGCACGCCGATCCGTGTCGTCGATTTGGCGAATACGACGTCGGGCTTGCCCGACAACCTGCCCAATCCTTTCCCGCAAGGCAAATTCGACCCCGACAAGGCGCCCTTCACCGCGCTTGAAGCCATGAAGGGCTTCAAGCCCGACCAGGTATACGTAGAGCTGAAGACGGTCAAGCTCGGCGCGAAGCCCGGCACGATGCCCCAGCATTCGAACCTCGCCGCAGATCTGCTCGGGCGCATCCTGGAGAAGGTATATGGCGAGCCTTACGAAGCGCTGGTCGCCCGTTACATCGAAAAACCTTTCGGCATGGCGGCCGGCAGCGGTCGCGGCCGCGCGGCCGATGAGGTGAACGGCTACAACAAGCGGCAGGTCGCCATGCCGCGTCTGTACGAGCGCGCGTTCCTGATGGCGGGCGGTTTGCGCTACAGCACCGCTGACATGGCGAAATTTCTGGTCGCGGAACTGGTCGCGGCAGACCCCGCGATCCGCCTCAGCCAGCAGCCGGCATGGGGCGATCCGGATCGATCCGCGGTGGGCCTGAACTGGACCCTGAGCAGGACCGTCGACAGCAAGCCGCGCCTCCGCATGTCCGGCAGCACTTTCGGCTGTTCGAGCTATATCGAAATGTATCCGGCGATGGGCTACGGCATCGTCCTGCTCGCCAACCGCCCCGGCGAAACCCAGAACGAGATGCAGGAGCTGGCGAACGAGGCGCTTGAGGAAATCTGGGGCAAGCCACCCGCGCTGGTAGCGCTGGAAAAGGCGTTGCAGGCGGACGATTACCGCGACGCATCACGGGTCGTCGCCCAGGTGAAGCGCCAGCATCCGGAGCTGCACCTGACCGAAGACTACGTCAACGTCTGGGCCTACCGCCTGCTGCGCGAGAACCAGCTCAAGCCCGCGCTCGGCTTGTTCCGCTACAACACCGAGCACTGGCCAAACAGCTGGAACGGTTTCGACAGCCTGGCCGAAGGCTACGAAAAACTGGGCGACAAGCCGCGCGCGATCGCCAACTACAGGAAATCGCTGGAGCTCAACCCGGCCAACAAGAACGGGGCGGACCACCTGCAAAAGCTCCTGGCCCCCTGAAACCGGAGAACGCTTGGGTCGCTTGTCACGTTCGCCTCTTCCGTGCCGTCCTGGTTCCATGAACGCCGATCCGACCTTCGAAGCCCAACGCCCGCGCCTGTTTTCCCTGGCCTACCGCCTGCTCGGTACCCCGGCCGACGCCGAGGACGTGGTGCAGGAAGCCTGGTTGCGCTGGCATGGCGCCGATCGCAGCGCGATCCGCGATCCGGAGGCGTGGCTGGTGACCGCCGCGACCCGGCTGGGCCTGGATCGCCTGCGTGCCGCCAAGACCGTACGCACCGACTACGTCGGCCCGTGGCTGCCGGAGCCGCTGAGCGTGGATACCGCGCCCGACCCTGCCCATGCCGAGGAAGTCGCCAGCGAGGTGTCGCTGGCGTTCCTGGCCCTGCTGGAACGCCTCAGCCCCGACGAGCGCGCGGCCTTCCTGCTCAAGGAAGCCTTCGACTACGACTATGCCCGTATCGGCGAATGGCTCGGCCACAGCGAAGCCAACTGCCGGCAGCTGGTGCATCGCGCCCGCGAACGCCTGCGCGCGGGGCGGCCGCGTTTCGACGTATCGCCCGAACGCCATCGCCGCCTGTTGCAGCGTTTCATGGAAGCATCGCAGCGCGGCGACCGGGCCGCGATCACCGCCCTGCTGACCGATGACGCACGCCTGGTTTCCGATGGCGGCGGCAAGGTCACCGCCGCGCTGCGTCCACTGACCGGGTCGACGCGCATCGCCCGGCTGTACTGGGCGGTCGCCCGGCGCGGGGCAGTCGTGGACGCGCAACTGGGCTGGGTCAATGGCGAACCGGCGATCCTGCGCTTCGCCCACGGCCGCCTGCATTCGTTGACCCTGGCCGTCAGCGATGGAGAACGCATCAGCGAAGTGCTGACGTTGATGAATCCGGACAAATTGCATGTGGTTGTCACGGCGCCGCCCGCCGGCGCGTCCTTGGAGTGAAGACGGCCCTCCCGTCCGTCAGGAAAACCGCTCCATGAAGTTCCATCGCGTCGAATATCCCCGCTACGTCCCCGAAGCCTTCCGCGGCCTGTCCACACTCAGCCTGGGCCTGCACAAGGGCAAGCTGGGCGGCCCGTTCCTCGAACTGCTGTTCCTGCGCGTATCCCAGATCAACGGCTGCGCCTTCTGCATGGACATGCACGGCACCGCGCTGCGCAAGGCCGGCGTAGAACCGCGCAAGCTCGACACCCTCGCCGGCTGGCGCGACAGCCGCTTTTTCGACGACCGCGAGCGCACCGCGCTGGCCTGGGCCGAGGCCCTGACCACGCTGCCGTCGGGCGCTCCGGCGGATGCCACCTACGATGCATTGGCGACGCATTTCGACGAGCAGGAAATCGCCGAGATGACCATGGCCATCGCCACCATCAACGCCTGGAACCGCCTCGGCGTGGGCCTGCAACCCGAATTGCCCTGATCCGGCCCGCGGCACGGGCATCGACCCGTGCCGCGCTTTCGCGGCTCCGGCGCAGGCCGCACAATGCGGCTCCATGCCCCCACCCCTGCCCCAGGCCCAGCTCAACCTGCGCCAGCGCTTCGGCGCGATGCGCAACATCCCGCCGTTCCTGCGCGAGATCTGGGGCACCAGCAAGCCGTTGACCGTGGCGAGCATCGGCATCCGCCTGGTCCGCGCGTTCCTGCCGATCGCCACGCTGTACATCGGCAAGCTGATCATCGACGAAGCCGTGCGCCTGATCGGCCTCGGCGTGGCCCACGACCTGGCGGAAGCCTGGCATTCGGGGCAGATGGACCATCTGCTCGCCCTGCTGGGCATCGAATTCGCGCTGGCCATCGGTTCGGACCTGCTCGGCCGCCTGACCGGCTATGTCGACGCGGTGCTGTCCGAGAAGTTCACCAACGCCACCAGCATCCGCCTGATGGAACACGCGGCGACGCTGGACCTGGAGGATTTCGAGGACGCCGACCTGCAGGACAAGCTGGAGCGCGCGCGCCGCCAGACCATGGGCCGGATGAGCCTGCTCAGCCAGTTGTTCGGGCAGGCGCAGGACGCGATCACCGTGGTCAGTTTCGCCGCCGGCCTGCTGGCGTATGCGCCGTGGCTGATGGTACTGCTGGCCATCGCGCTGGTGCCGGCCTTCGTCGGCGAATCGCATTTCAACGCGCTGAACTACTCGCTGAACTTCCAGTGGACGCCGGAACGCCGGCAACTGGAATACCTGCGGCAGATGGGCGCCAGCGTGGAGACGGCGAAAGAGGTCAAGATCTTCAACCTCAACCGCTTCTTCATCGAACGCTTCCGCACGCTGTCGCAGAAGTTCTACCTGGCCAACCGCAAGCTGGCCGGCAAGCGCGCGTTCTGGGGCACCCTGCTGGCCGCGCTGGGCACGCTGGGCTACTACGTCGCATACGCCTACATCGCCTGGCGCACGGTACGCGGCGATTTCTCCATCGGCGACCTGACCTTCCTCGCCGGCAGCTTCCGTCGCCTGCGCCAGCTGCTGGAAAGCCTGCTCGCGGGCTTCTCGCAAGTGGCGAGCCAGGCGCTGTACCTGGACGACCTGTATTCGTTCTTCGAAGTCCAACCCGAAATCCGCAGCAAGCCGGACGCATTGCCGGTGCCGGTGCCGATCCGCCAGGGCTTCGTATTCGACAACGTCGGTTTCCGCTACGAGGGCGCGGAACGCTGGGCCTTGCGCGGCCTGTCGTTCGAGCTGCATGCCGGCGAAGTGCTGGCCCTGGTCGGCGAGAACGGCGCGGGCAAGACCACCCTGGTCAAGCTGCTGGCGCGCCTGTACGACCCGGACGAGGGCCGCATCCTGCTCGACGGCCGCGACCTCCGGGACTACGACCTCGACGACCTGCGCGCCGGCATCGGGGTGATCTTCCAGGACTTCGTGCGCTACCACCTGACCGCGGCGGAGAACATCGGCGTCGGCCAGATCGATGCGATGGACGACCGCGCGCGGATCGAACGCGCGGCGCACAAGGGCATGGCCGACGAAGTCGTGGCCATGCTGCCGAAGGGCTACGAACAGGTGATCGGCCGCCGCTTCAAGGACGGCATGGACCTGTCCGGCGGACAATGGCAGAAGATCGCCATCGCCCGCGCCTACATGCGCGACGCGCAGGTGATGATCCTCGACGAACCGACCGCGGCGCTGGATGCGCGCAGCGAATTCGAGGTGTTCGAACGCTTCAAGGAACTGTCGGACGGCAAGACCGCGGTGCTGATCAGCCATCGCTTCAGCAGCGTGCGCATGGCCGACCGCATCCTGGTGCTGGCCGACGGCAAGGTCGAGGCCAGCGGTACCCACGCCGAGCTGATGGCCCAGGGCGGGCGCTACGCCGAACTGTTCGAGCTGCAGGCCGCCGGCTACCGATGAAGGAACTCCGCATGTCCGCCCTTCCCCGCCTGGCCCTCTGCCTCCTGCTCCCGCTGGCGCT
>DASRYD010000294.1:0-3915 GCA_035653955.1 Pseudoxanthomonas sp. | reverse complement strand
TGCAGGGTCTCCAGCACCCGCGGCAACGCGGCCGGCACCCGCACCGCGTCGGGATGATCGGCGAACTCGAGCAGGGTGCCATCGACGTCGAGGAACAGCGCGGTGGAAGCGTGTGCGAGCGGCGGCGGCGGGGCGTGGGGGCTCCGGCTCATGCATGCATTGTGAACACAGCCATGTCAGCATCGTGTAGACGCGGATTCGGGCCGTTCAGGCGCTTGAATACGCGCTGACCCAGCCGCATTTCAGCGCCATTGCCGGCCGTTGGCCGGCCACAATCTCTGGAGGGGAAATCCCGATGCGGATGGACAAGCTCACTTCGCGCTTCCAGCAGGCGATCGCGGATGCGCAATCGCTGGCGGTCGGCCGCGACCACAACTTCATCGAACCGGTGCACCTGCTGGCGTCGCTGCTCGACCAGTCGGGCGGCAGCACGCGTCCGCTGCTGGCCCAGGCCGGGGTCAATGTGCCGCTGTTGCGCGAGCGCCTGGGCGAAGCGCTGGACAAGTTGCCCAAGGTCACCGGCCAGGCCGGCAACGTGCAGGTCGGCAACGACCTGGGGCGACTGCTCAACGTCACCGACAAGCTGGCCCAGCAGCGCGGCGATGCGTTCATCGCCAGCGAACTGTTCGTGCTGGCAGCGCTGGACGATGGCGGCGATGCCGGCAAGGCGTTGAAGTCCGCGGGCGCGAACCGGCAGAAACTCGAAGCCGCCATCGACAAGGTCCGCGGAGGGGAAAGCGTGCAATCCGAGAACGCCGAAGACCAGCGCCAGGCGCTGGAGAAGTACACCATCGACCTGACCGAGCGCGCCGAAAAAGGCAAGATGGACCCGGTGGTCGGCCGCGACGAGGAAATCCGCCGCTGCATCCAGGTGCTGCAGCGCCGGACCAAGAACAACCCGGTGCTGATCGGCGAACCCGGCGTCGGCAAGACCGCGATCGTCGAAGGCCTGGCCCAGCGCATCGTCAACAACGAAGTGCCCGAGGGCCTGCGCGGCAAGCGCCTGCTTTCGCTCGATATGGGCGCGCTGATCGCCGGCGCCAAGTTCCGCGGCGAATTCGAGGAACGCCTGAAGGGCGTGCTCAACGACCTGTCCAAGAACAAAGGCCAGATCATCCTGTTCATCGACGAACTGCACACCATGGTCGGCGCCGGCAAGGCGGAGGGCGCGATGGATGCGGGCAACATGCTGAAGCCGGCGCTGGCGCGCGGAGAACTGCACTGCATCGGCGCGACCACGCTGGACGAATACCGCAAGTACATCGAGAAGGACGCCGCGCTGGAACGCCGCTTCCAGAAGGTGTTCGTCGGCGAGCCGACGGTGGAGGACACCATCGCGATCCTGCGCGGGTTGAAGGAAAAGTACGCGGTCCACCACGGCGTGGAGATCACCGACCCGGCCATCGTCGCCGCGGCCACGCTGTCCAACCGCTACATCGCCGACCGCCAGCTGCCCGACAAGGCCATCGACCTGATGGACGAGGCGGCGTCGCGCATCCGCATGGAGATCGACTCCAAGCCCGAGGAGCTCGACCGCAAGGAACGCCGCCTGATCCAGCTGAAGATCCAGCGCGAAGCGCTGAAGAAGGAAAAGGACGCCGAATCGAAGAAGCGCCTGGCCGACCTGGAAGAGGAGATCGGCAAGCTCGAGCGCGAGTACAACGACCTCGAGGAAGTGTGGAAGGCCGAGAAGGCCACGCTGCAGGGCGCCACGAGGATCAAGGAACAGATCGAAACGGCCCGCCTCGAACTGGAAGCCGCGCAGCGCAAGCAGGACTTCGCGAAGATGAGCGAAATCCAGTACGGCCGCCTGCCGGAACTGGAAAAACAGCTCAAGGCCGCGCAGGAGGCCGAAACGACCGGCTTCAGGCTGCTGCAGGACAAGGTCACCGCCGAGGAAATCGCCGAAGTGGTGTCGCGCTGGACCGGCATCCCGGTCAGCAAGATGCTCGAGGGCGAGCGCGAGAAACTGTTGCAGATGGAAACCTACCTGCACACCCGCGTGGTCGGGCAGGAGGAGGCGATCAAGGTCGTGTCCGATGCCGTGCGCCGTTCCCGCGCCGGGCTGTCGGACCCGAACCGTCCCAGCGGCTCGTTCCTGTTCCTGGGCCCCACCGGCGTGGGCAAGACCGAGCTGTGCAAGACCCTGGCCGAATTCCTGTTCGATTCGCCCGACGCGATGGTGCGCATCGACATGAGCGAGTTCATGGAGAAGCACTCGGTCAGCCGCCTGATCGGTGCGCCCCCGGGCTACGTCGGCTACGAGGAAGGCGGTTACCTGACCGAAGCGGTGCGCCGGCGTCCGTACAGCGTGATCCTGCTCGACGAGGTCGAGAAGGCGCACCCGGACGTGTTCAACATCCTGCTGCAGGTGCTGGACGATGGCCGCCTGACCGATGGCCAAGGCCGCACGGTCGATTTCCGCAACGCGGTGATCGTGATGACTTCGAACCTCGGCTCGCACCAGATCCAGGAAATGGGCGGCGACGATTCGCCGGAAGCCTACCTGCAGATGAAGGCCGCGGTGATGGGCGTGGTGCAGGCGCACTTCCGTCCGGAATTCATCAACCGCCTCGACGACATCGTGGTGTTCCACCCGCTCGACAAGGCCCAGATCAAGCAGATCGCGCGCATCCAGCTGCGCGGGCTGGAGAAGCGCCTGGCCGAGCGCGGTATCCGTCTCGATCTGAGTGACAAGGCATTCGACCTGCTCGGCAACGTCGGCTTCGACCCGGTTTACGGCGCGCGTCCGTTGAAGCGGGCGATCCAGCAGCAACTGGAGAATCCGCTGGCATCGAGGATCCTCGCCGGCGAGTTCGGCAATGGCGATACGGTGAAGGTCGGCACCGAGGGCGGGCAGCTGACGTTCGCCAAGGGTTGAAAAGCCAAGGCTGACAATTGTGGGAGCGAGCTCGCTCCCACATCCATTCGTGTTCGTGGGAACGCCTTCAGGCGCGAATGCTTTCCGCCATTACGGCAGCCAGAGCGCATCCCAAAACGGATAGTCGCCACATCGACGGGCCAGCCCTGCACGAACCGGATTACGCACGATGTAACGGGCGTAATCCAGTAGTGATTCCTCGCAACGCAGCGCCCGGTCGTGGAAGCTGGGCGCCCATAGCGATGTCGTGGCGGCCCGCTTCAGGTTCCATTGACGTGTAGCCGCCGCCTTGGCGCGCGATACGCATCGGGCCAAGGGTTCATCGTCGAGGAGCTCGACTAGGCCATGCCAATGATCCGGCATCAGTACCCAGGCAAGCACGCGAGCATGCGGCCAGTTCGACGCGTCCGCGAGGACCTTGCTGATCAGACGTGCAGCTTCGAAATCGACGAACAGTCTTTCCCGGCGACGAGTCGTGAAGGTCAGCAAATAGACGCCGCCCGCCGTCGAATGGCGGCCGCGACGCAGGAGCCTTGATTGAGGATCGGACCAGTTCTCCGGAACCATGGCGCGATGCTGCAGAGCGCTTAGGCGGCAGAGTATCGGAATCGTCCGATTCGTCTGTCAGAAGATGCCGCGATGTTTCCCTATATGATTTTCCTGTGGGGGCGAGCTTGCTCGCGAATGTTCCTGGCTGAAGATCAAAAGCATTCGCGAACAAGCTCGCTCCCACAACTGTTTCTCCCGGATCAGGTCGAAGCCGGCGGCAAATGCCGCGAGCCGCGGTAGGGCGGGGTGGCGAGGATCATCTCGGCCAGCGAGTGCGCCAGTTCGCGTTCGGCCAGCACCGCGGCGTCCGCGCCGTGTTCGAGCAGGTGCTTCACCTCGGCGTCGCTGTGCGCGCGCGCCAGCAGGGTCAGGTCCGGATTGATCGCCCGCAGCTTGGCCAGCGCCTCACCGGCTTCCAGCGGCTGCGGAATCGCCAGCACCGCGATCTTGGCGCGCTCCGGATGGGCCTCGGCCAGCACCCGGTC
>DASRYD010000293.1:0-2855 GCA_035653955.1 Pseudoxanthomonas sp. | reverse complement strand
CGGTCGCGATCCACGGGCAGGACGGCCGCGTCCTGGGGCTGGGCACGGTCGATGCCGACGGCACCCTCTCGCCGCAGCGATTGTTCGCCTGGGCGGTCGCCGGCACCGCCACCAAGGGCGGCAACGGTCAATAAAACCTTGTTTCACAAGGCCCCCGCGGCTACACTACGCCGCCGGTTTCGCGCCGGCATTTCCTTATTTCCCCAGCTTCATCAACGGCGAGCCAGGCGGTGCGCGCGGAGGACACCCGCGTTCCTGCAGGCCACGCATCAACAGAGAGAAACCATGTCCGTCGATACCCAGAAAGTGATTGCCGACAACGCCCGCGGCGCCAACGACACCGGCTCCCCGGAAGTCCAGGTCGCCCTGCTGACCGCCCGCATCGAGCACCTGAGCGGCCACTTCAAGACCCACAAGAAGGACCACCACAGCCGCCGTGGTCTGCTGCAGCTGGTCAACCGCCGTCGCAGCCTGCTTGACTACCTCAAGAAGAAAGACAACGAGCGCTACAAGACCTTGATCGAGAAGTTGGGTCTGCGTCGCTGATATACCCCCCACCGCGGCGCAGAGATGCGCCGCGGTTTGCATTTCAGGGAACGGAATGCGCTGCATCCGCTGGCCGCACCGGGCCCGCCCCGCACAGCACCACCGGCCGGACGCATCCGGCCAGCCGCACGCGACAAGGGTCGCGTGAGGTCCAACCCGCACAAGGCACCTCAAGGAACCAACGTGGCAAAAATCACCAAAACCTTCCAGTACGGCAAGCACCAGGTCACCCTGGAAACCGGCGAAATCGCCCGCCAGGCAGGCGGTGCCGTCATCGTCAAGTTCGATGACACCGTGCTGCTGGTCACCGCCGTGGCAGCGAAGTCGGCCCGCGAAGGGCAGGACTTTTTCCCGCTGACGGTCGACTACCAGGAGAAGTTCTACGCCGGTGGCCGCATCCCGGGCGGCTTCTTCAAGCGCGAAGGTCGCGCGACCGAGAAGGAGACCCTGATCTCCCGCCTGATTGACCGCCCGCTGCGCCCGCTGTTCCCGGAAGAGTTCCGCAATGAAGTGCAGGTCATCGCCACGGTGATGTCGCTGAACCCGGAAATCGACGGCGACATCCCGGCCCTGATTGGCGCCTCCGCCGCCGTCGCCCTGACCGGCGCGCCGTTCAACGGCCCGATCGGTGCCGCCAAGGTCGGCTACGTCAACGGCGAATACGTGTTGAATCCGACCGTCACCGAACTGAAGGACTCCAAGCTGGAGCTCGTCGTCGCCGGTACGTCCAACGCCGTGCTGATGGTGGAATCCGAAGCCGCCGAGCTGTCCGAAGACGTGATGCTGGGCGCCGTGATGTTCGGCCACCGCGAAATGCAGAAGGTCATCAACATCATCAACGAGCTGGTCACCGAAGCAGGTACCAAGAACTGGGACTGGTCTGCGCCGGCCAAGAACGAGGCGATGATCTCCGCGCTGAAGGAAGCCGTGGGCACCCAGCTCGAGTCCGCCTTCCAGGTGCGCGACAAGCTGCAGCGCCGCGACGCCATCGCCGCCATCAAGAAGGACGTGCTGCAGCAGCTGGCCGGCCGTGCCGAAGCCGATGGCTGGAGCGTCGGCGCGCTGTCGAAGGAATTCGGCGAGCTCGAGTACCAGACCATGCGCGGTTCCGTGCTGGCCACCAAGGTCCGCATCGACGGCCGTGCGCTGGATACCGTCCGCCCGATCTCCTCCAAGGTCAGCGTGCTGCCGCGCGTGCACGGCTCCTCGCTGTTCACCCGTGGTGAGACGCAGGCGATCGTCGCCGTCACCCTCGGCACCGCGCGCGATGGCCAGGTGATCGACGCCGTCGGCGGCGAGTGGAAGGACCACTTCCTGTTCCACTACAACTTCCCCCCGTTCTCGGTGGGCGAAGCCGGCCGCATGATGGGCCCGAAGCGTCGCGAAATCGGCCACGGCCGCCTCGCCAAGCGCGGCGTGCTCGCCGTCATGCCGACGATGGAAGCTTTCCCGTACACCATCCGCGTGGTCTCGGAAATCACCGAGTCGAACGGTTCCTCCTCGATGGCTTCGGTCTGCGGCAGCTCGCTGGCGCTGATGGATGCCGGCGTGCCGATCAAGGCGCCGGTGGCCGGCATCGCGATGGGCCTGGTGAAGGAAGGCAACGACTTCGTCGTGCTGAGCGACATCCTGGGTGACGAAGATCACCTGGGCGACATGGACTTTAAGGTCGCCGGTACCGCCAACGGCGTGTCCGCGCTGCAGATGGACATCAAGATCGAAGGCATCACCGAAGAGATCATGAAGCAGGCGCTGACGCAGGCGAAGGCCGGCCGGTTGCACATCCTGGGCGAAATGGCCCATGCGATGACCTCGCCGCGCCAGGAGCTGAGCGAGTTCGCGCCGCGCCTGATCACCATCAAGATCCACCCCGACAAGATCCGCGAAGTGATCGGCAAGGGCGGTTCGGTGATCCAGGCCATCACCAAGGAAACCGGCACGCAGATCGACATCCAGGACGACGGCACCATCACCATCGCTTCGGTGAACGGCGCCGCCGGCCAGGCCGCCAAGGCCCGCATCGAGCAGATCACCTCCGACGTCGAGCCGGGCCGCATCTACGAAGGCAAGGTCGCCAAGATCATGGACTTCGGTGCGTTCGTCACCATCCTGCCGGGCAAGGACGGCCTGGTGCACGTGTCGCAGATCTCCAACGACCGCGTCGAGAAGGTCAGCGACGCGCTGAAGGAAGGCGACGTGGTCAAGGTCAAGGTGCTGGAAGTCGACAAGCAGGGCCGCATCCGCCTGTCGATCAAGGCCGTGGAAGAAGGCGAGGGCGTGTCGGCCGAGTAAGCCGCACGACATCGCGA
>DASRYD010000292.1:0-7399 GCA_035653955.1 Pseudoxanthomonas sp. | reverse complement strand
GACCTGGGGCCGGTCGGCGCGCCGTACGACCAGCCGGATCCGGCCCTGGTCGCCGACGTGTCCCCGTTGTCCGGTTTCGCCGAGTTGCCGCAGCCGGGGCGTTACCTGGCCGGCACCACCCGGCCGGAACCGCTGACCTTCGTTCCGTTCTTCTCCCAGTACGACCGTCGCAGCGCGCTGTATTTCCGCTACATGACCTCCGCGCAATGGGCGCAGGAGGTTTCGCGCCGGGAAAAGGCGAAGGCCGAAAGCCTTGCGCTGCGGACCAGTGCGGTGGACATGATCCAGTTCGGCAACGAGGAATCGGAGAAGGCGCACAAGCTGGTCAGCGATACCTCCTTCGGCGGTTCCTATCGTCGCCAGCAATGCCGCGACGTGCGCGGCAAGGGCTTCGTCGAATTCGAGATGAAGGGCAGCGAAAAACCGCTGGCCTTGCGCTTGCGTTTCTGGGGCAGCGACAAGGGCCGCTTCAATATCCTGGTCAACGGGAAATTGGCGGTACAGGCCACGGTCGAGCGTGGCCAGGTCATCGACTTCGTCGACCGCGACTACGCATTGCCGCAGGAGCTGACCCGCAATGCGCAGGTGCTGAAGATCCGTCTCGAGCCACAGCATGGCGATACCGCCGGCCCGCTGTTCGGAGGCTGGCTGATCCCCGCCTGACCCGGCAAGGACAGCGGAGCATCCGCTTCGACGAGGTCGTTCTTCCCTGTTGATCGAAGGAACCTGCACATGAAGCGATCGCGCCACGGCTGGAAACTCGGGATCGCCATGCAGGGGGCGCTGTGCTGCGTGCTGGCGCTGGCGGGACCCCAGGTCGATGCGGGCGAGCCGGTCCCGTCCGGGAAAACCGCTCAGGTGGCCAGCCAGCTCGAAGGCGTGTGGGTGTTCGGTCGGGGCCCCGACTTCCCCGGGTTGCGCTACATGCGGATTACCCGGAAGGAAGGGAATGTCGTCGGCGCCATCACCACCGACTGGTATGGCGACGTGCCGATGAACAAATTGCGCATCGAGGGCGACACCGCCCGTTTCGAGATCGACAATGGCAACGCCAGGCTGCCGCCCAGGGAGTGGAAGGCCACGCTGACGGATGGCCGGGTCCGGGTGACTGGCGACATCTGGTATCAGCAAATAGACCTGCAAGCCGAACGCGGTACGCCGGCCGATGCCAAGCGACTGGCTTTTGCCATAGCGCCTTTGCCGCAACCCCGGAAGCTGCAGCCCGATGGGCAGGCGCCGACGCCCCCGATGGGCTGGAGCAGCTGGAACAAGTTCGCCGAGCACATCGACGACCGCACCATCCGGGGCATTGCCGATGCGCTGGTGTCCACGGGCTTGCGCGATGCCGGTTACGTTCACGTCAACATCGACGACGGTTGGCAGGGTGAGCGCGACGCCAACGGCGTGCTGCAGCCGAACGAACGTTTTCCCGACATGAAAGCGCTGGCGGACTACGTGCATGCCAAGGGGCTGAAACTGGGCATCTACAGTTCGCCGGGTCCGAAAACCTGCGCGGGCTACACGGGCAGTTATGGGCATGTCGAGCAGGACGCAGCCACCTGGGCGCGATGGGGCATCGATTACCTGAAGTACGACCTGTGTTCGGGCGAAGGCATCTTTCGCACGCCCGAGCAGGTGCGCTTGGCTTACCAGCAGATGGGCGAGGCGCTGCGTGCCACGCATCGTCCGATGATCTACAGCCTGTGCCAGTACGGTCGCGACCAGGTCGGCGCCTGGGGGCGCGAGGTCGGCGGCCATCTGTGGCGCACCACCGGCGATATCGAAGACAAATACGAGGTGATGGCGGGCATCGGTTTCGCCAGGAATGGCGATCCGGCCAACGCCGGCCCGGGCGGCTGGAACGACCCCGACATGCTCGAGGTGGGCAACGGCGGCATGACCCCGGACGAATACCGCACGCACATGAGCTTGTGGGCGCTATCGGCCGCGCCGCTGTTGCTGGGCAACGACTTGCGCGAGATGTCCGCCGGAACGCTGGAGTTGCTGTTGAACCGGCAAGTCATCGCCATCGATCAGGATCGCCTGGGACAGCAGGGCAAGGCGGTGCGCAAGGACGGGTTGGCGGAAATTTGGGCCAAGCCGCTGGCCGACAGTTCGGTGGGCATCGGCCTGTTCAACCGCGATACGGTCGGTCGCGGGATAGTCTTCTCCCTGGCCGATGTCGGTTGGCCCGAAGGCAAGGTTTCGATCGTGGACGTGTGGAGCGGCAAGCCGGTGGCGTCGGGCATGCGCAGCATTCACGTTCCTGCCCACGGCGTCGTGCTGTTGAAACTGACGCGTGGCGGATAGGACGTAAAGGGCGGCCAGATCCAGGGACATCGGCAACGTCATGCCGGCGGTTTAGGCAGATGGTAGGGCCGGGTCTGCGTCCAGCACGCGAAGCCGATACCGACGAAGGCCTTGTGTCGTAGAACAGCAGCAGGCCGGCTTCACTGTTGTCGATCGATTCGGCTCAGGCCGTCGCCGTGCTGGAACGACGTCGCCACAAGGTGTGCAGGCCGCGCGCGGCGAGGTCTTCGGGGTGACGTTGCACGCCGATGCCCAAGGTCCGCAACGCATGCGCGTACGACGCGAGTAGCCGCTCGTTGCCGATCAGATGTACCAGCGCGGGGCGGGGTGATTGCGGGAACAGGCCGGACGCCCGGATCTCGTGCCCGATCAGGATGCCGGAAAGGTACGAAGGCAGGGCGGCCTCGCTGAATTGCTGGAACAGCCCCGTAGTGCGCACGCCGAACAGATGGTGCAGCAGGCCGCCGGTCTCCGCGCTGCGCCGGAGTCCGGCGTCGAACGCATAGGCATCGAACCGGCCGTCCGTGGCAGGCATCGACTGGGCCAGGATGCTGTGCTGGCGCAACGCGGCATAGACTTCCCCGGTCATCGCGGTGGTGATGCGGCAAATGCGGCCATTGCGCACCGTCACCCATTTGCTGTGCGTGCCAGGCAGGCAGACCATGTGGCTGCCGCCGGGCAGGGCGTCGAGCAGCGCGGCCAGTTGCGTCTCTTCGCCGCGCATCACGTCGGGTACCGCGTCGGCGCTGGCGTCGCGCAGGCCCGGCATGATCCACAACGAACGCCCGGGGAATTCGTCGGACGCCAACGGCCGCATGCCGAGAGCCAGTTCCGCGTTGCCCACCGGGCAGACCACGTAAGGCGCTTCCTGCCAGCCGCCGCGCCCGCCGACCATGCCGCACAACAGGATCAATGGGTCGTCCCAGCCGGAGATCTCCCGCGCGAGCACTTCGGCGAAACGGCCCTTGCTGGCCAGCGCGCCGAGGTCGCTGCGCCGGCGCTCGCGCACGAGGCCATCGTCGTCCATCCGGTACAGCCGCAGGCTGCTGGTGCCCCAGTCCACCGCGATCATGGCAGTCGCACCCGGTCTTCGCCGCGCGCGAACGTGCGGTCGAGCCGATGCGCGAACACGCCGCCGGAAAGCGGATGGGCGGCCAGCGCCTCCGCATCCAGACCCACGCGCGCGCTGCTGACGTACAGCGTGTCCCCGCGCAGCGCGCAACAGGAAGCTTGCGGAGCAGGGACGTGAACGATGCGATCGATGCGGCCGTCGGGCAGATAACGGACCACGCGGCCCGCGCCCCATTGCGCGTTCCACGGCGCGCCTTCGCTATCGATGACGGAGCCGTCCGGCTCAGCGCCGGGCAGGTCGATGTCGACGAAGGTTTCGATGTCCGACACCGTCGCCGTGGCGGCGTCGTAATGGCACCGGCGGATGCGCGGTTCGACCGAATCGCAGAAGTACATCCGTTTGCCGCTGGCGTCGAAGCAGATCGAGTTGGGGATGGCCGCGCGCGGCAGCGCGAGTTCGCGCAGGCCGTGCAGGGCGGTGTACTGGTAGAAGCGGCCGCCGCGATGCGCGCCACCGCGTTCGTCCTTGGTACCGAACACGAACCCGCCATCGCGATCGGCGCGACCGTCGTTCACGCGGGTGTGCGGAACGTCGGCTTCCACCTCGGCCAGTCGATGCAAGGTCAGTTCGTTCGCGTCAAGCTGCGACTCGACATCGCTGGCATGCAGGCCCTTGGCCAGGCCCAGCAGCAAGCGGCCATCCTCGGCCAGGGCCAGGCAGCCCAAGGCTTCGGGCAGCGACCACGTGTGCGAGCGTCCGCTGGCCGGATCGTGGCGCCACAGTTCCGCGGAAAGGATGTCGGCCCAGTACAACACCTCGCGGCGTTCGCACCAGAGGATGCTTTCGCCCAGGATGCAGCGGCTGTCGACGGCGAGACTCGCCAACGCCTCCATCACGACATCACCACTCGGCCACGCTGCCATCGCCGTGCCGCCACAGCGGGTTGCGCCAGCGCGGCGGCCGGCGGCCGGCTTCCAGCAGACGCTGCTCGTCGATCTCGACGCCCAGGCCCGGTTTCGGCAGCGCAGCGATGCTGCCGGTGTCGTCGCAGCGGAAATCTTCCTTGTTGAGTACGTAGTCGAGCAGGTCGGTGCCTTCGTTGTAGTGGATGCCGATGCTCTGTTCCTGCAGCACGGCGTTCCAGGACACGAAGTCGACCTGCAGGCAGGCGGCCAGGGCCACCGGGCCCAGCGGGCAGTGCGGCGCGAAGGCCACGTCGTGGGCTTCGGCCATCGCGGCGATCTTCACGCATTCGGTGATGCCGCCGGCGTGCGACAGGTCCGGTTGCACGATCGCCAAGCCGCCAGCGGCCAGCACCGGTTTGAATTCCGTGCGCGAGTACATGCGCTCGCCCGCGGCCAGCGGGATGGACGTGGCGTCGGACAGGGGACGGTAGTACTCCCACTGCTCGGGCAGCACCGGTTCCTCGACGAACAGCGGCTTGAACGGCGCCAGTTCGCGCAGCAGCACGCGCGCCATCGGCGCGCTGACCCGGCCGTGGAAGTCGATGCCGAAATCGACGCTGTCGCCCATCGCTTCGCGGATTGCCGCGACCTTGGCGATCGTTGCGTCGATCGCGCGCGGGCTGTCGATCAGCTTCAGTTCCTCGGTTCCGTTGAACTTGAAGGTGTCGAAGCCCTGCGCCAGGTGGCTGCGCATCTGCGCGACGATGTCGGCGGGCCGGTCGCCGCCGACCCAGCGATAGGTCTTCATGCGGTCGCGGACCAGGCCGCCGAGCAGCTGGTAGACCGGCACGCCCAGCGCCTTGCCCTTGATGTCCCACAGCGCCTGGTCGATGCCGGCGATGGCGCTCATCAGGATCGCGCCGCCGCGATAGAAGCCCGCGCGATACAGCGTCTGCCACAAGTCGTTGATGCGCGCCGGATCCTGTCCGATGAGGTAATCGCCCAGTTCGTGCACGGCGGCCTCCACCGAGGCGGCGCGCCCCTCGATGACGGGCTCGCCCCAGCCGGTGATGCCCTCGTCCGTTTCGACCTTGAGGAACAGCCAGCGCGGCGCGGCGTGGTAGGTGCTCAGGCGCGCGATCTTCATGCGAAGTGATCCAGGTAGGCTTGGCGGAAACGGCGCGCGCGTTCGCGCGTGCGTTCGACCGCCTGGCCAGGTTGATAGAGTTCGCCGCCGATGCCGGCGCCGCGGCAGCCCGCAGAGAGGTAGGCGGACAGGTTTTCCGGCGTGACGCCACCGACGGCGAAAAGTGGAACGGACGGCAGCACGCTGCGCAATGCGCGCACCAGGGCCGGTCCCTGCACGGAAGCGGGGAACAACTTGAGCATCTGCGCGCCGGCATCGAGCGCATCGAAGGCTTCGCTTGCGGTGGCGAAGCCGGCGGCGACATGCAAGCCGCGATCCACCGCGTAGCGGATCAGCGAAGGGCGCGTGTTCGGCGTCACCATCAGTTTGCCGCCCGCGTGGACCAGCGCGTCGACGTGCGCCTGCGTCAGCACGGTGCCGGCGCCGATGGCCGCGTGCGCGCCAAGTTCGCGCGCGCAGTCCGCCACGCTGGTCTCCCAATCCGGCGAATTGGTCGGGATTTCGATGGCGTCGTAGCCTTCTTCCAACAGCGCGCTCGCGTGCGGGAGCGCTTCGCCCGGCGCGATCCCGCGCAGGATCGCGATCAGCGGCAAGCGGAAGGGGAGGATCGATGCGTCCATGCCCTTCAGTCGTGGTCGGCCTGCGAACGGCCGCCGTCGACCGGGATGTCGGTGGCGTCGGCGAAGCACGCTTCGTCGCTGGTCAACCGGCGGGCTGCGCCGATGATGATGACCGCCTTGCCGGATTGCCGACCGTCGCGCTGCGGTATGGCCATGAATCCTCCTCCTTGCTGGATCGATCAAATCGCAGATCCCCTGAGACGGCGGGCCTGCGACGATCCACGGGCATCTGCCCGGACCGCGCGGTTGGCTGTGCCCGACCCGTTGTTAGAAGCGTGACATAGCCTCGCGTGCCCATCTATGTACGACAAATGAAATTTTTGTCGTAGGCTATTCCGTGTACGAATAGCAAGGCTTCCTACCTTCGGAGGTTTCATGATTCAGCCTACGACCGGCTGGTTCGGCGCCACCCGGCTGAAGACGCGCCATCTGTCCCTGTTGCTGCATCTGTACGAACAACGTTCGGTGCTGCGTGCCGCCGAGGCGGCCAACATGACCCAGCCGGCCGCGTCCAAGTTGCTGGCCGAAATGGAGGCGCTGCTGGGGGTACCGCTGTTCGAGCGGCATGCGCGCGGGGTGGAGCCCACTTGGTATGGGCAGGCGTTGATCCGGCGCGCCCGCTCGGCGCTGTCGGAAATCGGACGGGCCCATGACGAGATCGCCGCGCTGCGCGACGGGCGCATGGGCCAAGCCGCGATCGGCACGGTGGTCAACCCGGGCACCAACCTGATCCCCCAGGCCATCGCTGCGGTCAAGCGCGATTTCCCGGACATCCTGATCAAGGTGGACATGGATTACAGCCGGCCGCTGGTAGCCAAACTGCTCGATGGCCAACTGGACATCGTGGTGGGCCGCATCCTGGGCCCGGAGGGTGCCGGCGAGCTGGATTTCGAGCCATTGGCCGACGAACCGCACGCGGTGATCGCGCGTGCCGGCCACCCGCTGGCGGGGCGGTCCCAGGTGACCCATGCGGACCTGGCCGAATACGGCTGGATCATGCCGCCAGCCGCCAGCGTGCTGCGTTCCCGCCTGGATGCCGCGTTCCTGGAGCAGGGGGTGACGCCTCCGCAGGACATTGTGGAAACCGCATCGCTGCCGGTGATCATCCATCTGCTGCGGCACAGCGACCTGCTGACCGCCCTGCCCGTCGAATCCGTGGCGCCGTACCTGCAAACCGGGCAGATGGGCGTGCTGCCGGTGAATCTGGGAGTGCGCATGGAGTTCTTCGGCATCATCCGTCGCCGCGACCAGGTGCTGTCGCCCGGTGCCGAGCGGGTGCTGCAGGCCTTGCGGACGACCGCCCGCCGCCTGTACCCGGACCGCGGGTGAGCGGGCGGGCGGCGCA
>DASRYD010000291.1:0-9361 GCA_035653955.1 Pseudoxanthomonas sp. | reverse complement strand
CGCCACCGCCAGCAGGGCGAAGGTGGCCACGATCGCGGCGGCGGGGATGGCCGCGACCAGCCATACCATCGGCTCGCGCCAGGCGCTGCGCCTAGTTGCTCCGTGCTCGCCGGCCGAGTTCATCGCGTCGGCCCGAAGAAGCTGCTTTCGACTTCCTTGCGCACGCTGCCGTCGATGTTGTCGACCACGAACTCGATCTTGCGGCGGCCATGCGTGCCGGCCGGGGCGAGCACGGTGACCGGCACCGAGGCCACGTCGCCAGCGGCCACGCCGACACTGCGCGGGGCGTGCAGGACCAGACGGTCGTCGTCCTGCTCCAGACCGATGGTGTAGCGTTGCGCGCTATCGGTCTTGTTGACCAGCTTCAGCGTATAGCCGTTCTCGATGCCGTCGGCGGTTTCCCGATACAGCGCATTGCGGTCGCGCAACGCTTCGGCGATCAGCGGCGTGCGCGTGGACACGCCCCAGGCGAACGCGCCCAGCAGCGCCAGCAGCAACGTGCCGTAGACCAGGATGCGCGGTCGCAGCACGCGGGTGGACGCGCCATCCAGCGCGTTCTGCGTGGTGTAGCGGATCAGCCCCTGCGGATAGCCGACCTTGGCCATGACCTCGTCGCAGGCGTCGATGCACGCGCCGCAGGCGATGCACTCATATTGCAGTCCGTTGCGGATGTCGATGCCGACCGGGCAGACCTGCACGCAGATCGTGCAGTCGATGCAGTCGCCCAGCTGGTCCGGCGCGAACTTCGGCAACGGCTCGGCCGCGTCGCGGTCGAAGGTGATGGTGCCCTTGGCGTGCACGCGGTTGTCGGCGGCGGAGGGATGCCGGCTGGCGCGGAACACGTAATCGTAGGCGGCGAACTGCTCGAGCAGGCCGCGACCGCGTTCGAGCACGCTGCCCAGCCCGCGCTTGCGCGGACCGCGCGGCTCGCCACGCATCGGGTCGTAGGCGATCAGCAGGGTGTTGCGGTCGAACATGGCGCTCTGGAAACGCGCGTACGGGCACATGTACTTGCACACCTGCTCGCGCAGGAAGCCCGCGTTGCCCCAGGTCGCGAACGAATAGAACAGGATCCAGAACGTTTCCCAGCCGCCCAGCGCGAACGGCAGCCGTGCCGCGAGTTCGCGGATCGGGGTGAAGAAGCCGACGAAGGTGAAGCCGGTCCACAGCGCGAACGCCAGCCACAACGCGTGCTTGCCGCCCTTGCGCAGCAGCTTGTTCGCGGACCATGGCGCCGCGTCTAGCTTGATGCGCGCATTGCGGTCGCCTTCGGTCCAGCGCTCCATCCACAGGAAGGTTTCGGTCCACACCGTCTGCGGGCAGGCGTAGCCGCACCACAGGCGCCCGGCCAGCGCGGTGAAGAAGAACAGCGACACCCCGGCGATGATCAGCAGCAGGGCCAGCAGCGGGAAGTCCTGCGGCCAGAAGGTCAGGCCGAACACGTGGAACTTGCGCGCCGGCAGGTCGAACAGCACCGCCTGGCGGCCATCCCAGCGCAGCCACGGGAAGCCGTAGAACATGCCCAGCAGCCAGACCACCGCCGCGACGCGCAGGCGGTCGTAGCGGCCGCTGACGTCGCGCGGATAGACCTTGCGTTCGCTGACGTAGAACGAGCCTTCGCCGTCGGCCAACGCGATGTCGATGGATCTGTTCTTCACCACCCCGTCCTCGCGCCGCGCTCAGCGCAGTCCGCGGTTGAAGCGGCTGCCCGGACGCAGCAGCCACCAGGTGAACAGGCTGGAAGACGCGGTGGCCAGCCAGAACATGAAGAAGCCCAGCGTGTAGCCCAGCCCGCGCGTCATCGGCAGCGACGGGAAGGTCAGGTCGCGCAGTTCCAGCGGATCGACGAAGGCGAAGAACACCATCGTCGCGACGCCCGCGGCAAAAAAGCTGGGCCAGGCGATTGCGCCGATGCGCTGCGCCAATGGACGCGGCGGATGGTCGAAGTCGGGCGCCGGCGAGCCCATCGTTCAACCGCCCTTGTTCGCCGCCGGCTGCGGCTTGTGCGACAGCGACCACACGTATGCGGCCGCCAGGCGCGCACGGGTTTCGCCCAGCAGCGGGCGATGCGCGGGCATGGAACCATGGCGGCCCTTGGCGATGGTCTGGCGGATCGCTTCGGTGCTGTCCCCGTACAGCCAGTAGCCATCGGTCAGGTCCGGTGCGCCCATCGCGGGGTCGCCCTTGCCTTCCGGGCCGTGGCAGGCGATGCAGGTGCCGGCATACAGCGCCTTGCCTTGCGCGGCCATGTAGTCGTTGCGCAGCGCGTCCGGTTGCGACAGCGTGCGCACGTAGGCGGCCACGTAGTCGACTGCGTTCTCGCCGGCCATGCCGGTCAGGGTCGGGCCCCATGCGGGCATCACGCCCTCGCGGCCATCGAGCACGGTTTCCAGGACGCGGTCCGGACTGCCGCCCCAGTGCCAGATGTCGTCGGTCAGGTTCGGGTAGCCGGTCGCACCCTGTGCCGACGAACCGTGGCAGGTGGCGCAGGTGTTGCTGAAGATCGAGCGGCCGAGCTTCAGCGCGGCCGGGTCGGCGGCCAGCGCGTCGATGGGGCGGTTGCGGTACGGCGCGAAGGTCTCGTCGAGCTTGGCGTCGTAGGCCGCCTTCTGCCTGGCGTGCTCGACCTGCGAGGTCCAGCCCGCGTAGCCGTGCAGGTTGCCCAGGCCCGGATACCAGATCAGATAGCCGATGCCGAACACGATGGTGATCCAGAACAGGTTGATCCACCACTTCGGCAGCGGCTTGTTGTATTCGGTCAGGTCGCCGTCCCAGACATGGCTGGTGTCTTCCGGCTTCGGATCGCCAGGGCGGCGCTTGGCCGTCCACCACAGCAGCCAGGCGCAACCGGCGATGTTCAGCGCGACCAGCGCGATGACGTACCACGACCAGCCGTTGCCCATCATCGTGCGTTCTCCCCGTCGCGCGACGGCGCGTCGTCCAGCGGCAGGCGCGCCGCTTCCTCGAAATCCCTGCGCCGGCGCGGGCTCCACGCCCACGCCCAGCCGCCCAGGAACACCACCAGCAACAATGCCGTGACGATGCCGGAAACCATTTCAATCTCCCCGCGGAGCGTGTTTGCCGAGGCCCTGCAGGTAGGCGACCACGGCGTCGAGTTCGGTCTTGCCGGCGACATCGCCGGCTGCGCGCTGGATCTGCGCGTCGGTGTACGGGTCGCCCAGCTTCTTCAGCGCGCGCATGTGCGCGGCGATCTGTTCGCCGTCGATCTCGTTCTTCTCCAGCCACGGGAAGCTGGGCATGTTCGATTCGGGCACCACCGCGCGCGGATCGGTCAGGTGCACGCGGTGCCAGTCGTCGGAATAGCGCCCGCCGACGCGGGCCAGGTCGGGCCCGGTACGCTTGCTGCCCCACTGGAACGGACGGTCGTAGACCGACTCGCCGGCCAGCGAATAGTGGCCGTAGCGCTCGGTCTCGAAGCGCAGCGTGCGCACCATCTGCGAATGGCAGTTGTAGCAACCCTCGCGCACGTAGACGTCGCGGCCGGCCAGTTGCAGCGCCGGGTAGGGCTTTACCCCCGGCAGCGGCTTGATCGCCTCGGCCTGGAACATCAGCGGCACGATCTCCGCCAGGCCGCCGAACGACACCGCCACCGCGATCAGCACGGCCATCAGGCCGACGTTCTTCTCGATCTTCTCGTGGGAATTGGGCTTGTTCTCGCTCATTTCGGTTCCTCAGGCGCGCGCGTCGGCGGCATCGGGAGGCAGCAACGGCTGCGGTTCGCGGACCTTCGCCATCGCGAAGGTCTTCCAGGTGTTGACCGCCATCAGGCCCATGCCGGCCAGCACCAGCACGCCGCCGCCGAAGCGCACCAGGTAGTACGGATAGGTCGCGTTGAGCGACTCGACGAAGCTGTAGGTCAGCGTGCCGTCGGCGTTGGTCGCGCGCCACATCAGGCCCTGCATCACCCCCGCGATCCACATCGCGGCGATGTAGAAGACCACGCCCAGCGTGTGGATCCAGAAGTGCAGGTCGATCCACTTGGTCGAGTACATCGATTTCAGGCCCAGCAGGCGCGGCATCAGCGCGTACAGCGAGCCGATCGAGATCATCGCCACCCAGCCCAGCGCGCCCGCATGCACGTGGCCGATGGTCCAGTCGGTGTAATGCGACAGCGAGTTGACCGTCTTGATCGACATCATCGGTCCCTCGAAGGTGGCGATCATGTAGAAGCTGACCGCGACGATCAGGAACTTCAGGATCGGATCGGTGCGCAGCTTGTGCCACACCCCCGACAGGGTCAGGATGCCGTTCAACGCGCCGCCCCACGACGGCGCCAGCAGGATCAGCGAGAACACCATGCCCACCGACTGCGCCCAGTCGGGCAGCGCGGTGTACTGCAGGTGGTGCGGGCCGGCCCACATGTACACGGCGATCAGCGCCCAGAAGTGCACGATCGACAGGCGGTAGGAATAGATCGGGCGTTCGGCCTGCTTGGGCACGAAGTAGTACATCATCCCGAGGAAGCCGGCGGTCAGGAAGAAGCCGACCGCGTTGTGGCCGTACCACCATTGCACCATCGCATCGACCGCGCCGCTGTAGGCGGAGTAGGACTTCGTCAGCCCGGCGGGCATCGAGATGTTGTTGACGATGTGCAGCAGCGCCACCGCGAGGATGAAGCTGCCGTAGAACCAGTTGGCCACGTAGATGTGCTTGACCCGGCGCTTGGCGATGGTGCCGAAGAACAGCACCGCGTACGACACCCACACCACCGCGATCAGCAGATCGATGGGCCACTCGAGTTCGGCGTATTCCTTGCCCTGGGTCAGCCCCATCGGCAGGGTGATGGCTGCCGCGACGATCACCGCCTGCCAGCCCCAGAACACGAATGCGGCCAGCCTGTCGTTGAGCAGGCGCACGTGGCAGGTGCGCTGGACCACGTGCAGCGAGGTCGCGAACAGCGCACTGCCGCCGAAGGCGAAGATCACCGCATTGGTGTGCAGCGGGCGCAGGCGGCCGTAGCTCAGCCACGGAATGCCTTCGAACAGCGTCGGCCAGTACAGCTGCGCGGCGATCAGCACGCCCACCGCCATGCCGACAATGCCCCAGACCACGGTGGCCACCGAGAACTGCAGCACCACCTTGTCGTTGTAGTACCGGTCGCGCGCCGGCATATCGCCGTTCGGTCCTGGCATGGCATCGGTCGAGCTCATGGGTGTCGCCTGCTGGGGTGTCGAGTGGATTCTCCGGTTATGCCGGCCGGGCGACTTGATCCAGATCAAGTCGCCCGGAGCCGATCCTCCGACTGGCGACCGTTGCCGGCACGGCGGGGCCTGCGCCAAAAGAAAAAGGCGCCCGCCGGGCGCCTTTTCTGCTCGAATCCGGGACGTGCGTTATTTCGTCACCACCAGCTTGCCTTTCATCAGGGCGCTGTGGCCGGGGAAGGAACAGAAGAAGCTGTAATCGCCGCCGGCCTTGAGCTTGCCGCCGGCGAAACTCGCCTTCGTGGTCGCGCCACCGCCGACCAGCGGCGTGGCCGCTATCACCTTGGCGTCGCCCTTGGGCACATAGCCCGCGGCAGCGCCGGCCTTGAGGGCGGCGGCGGTGATCGCGTTCATGTCCGCGGTCTGGCTGATCACCACGTTATGGCCCATGGCCTGCGCGGGCAGTTTGCCGGTGTGGACCAGTTCGATGCCGATCTTCGGGCACGACGCCGAGACGGTCGCGGTTTTCAGGTCGAACTGCATCGCGTCGTTGGCCTTCAGCTTGATCGTGCAGTTGGGCGAGGCCTGCGCCGCCGAAGCGACGCCCAGCAGGGTGAGGGCGATCAGGGTCTTCGATGTGGCTTTCATTGCATTACTCCGATGAGGGACGGAAGCGCCATATGGCGTTGTGGTTGCGATGGCGCGTGTGCAGTCTGGGCGTCGGCACGTGGAACAGGAATGAAGGGCATCGCCATCGAGGCATGGGAACTCCGCAGGCTCATGGAAGATTCATGCGCGGCTCAAACCGCGCGTGAGAACTGCGGCGCCAGTGTGGCGGCGGGTGCATCGAGGTAGCGGTCGAAGCACATCGCGATGTTACGCAACAGCAGACGTCCGCGCGAGGTCGCCGCGATGCGCTCGGGTCCGATTCCCACCAGGCCGTCGCGCAGTAACGGTTCCAGCCGCGCCAATGCGTCGGCGAAATAGTCCGCGAAGGAAATCGCGTAGCGCCGTTCCAGCGCCCGCACCGGAATCTCGCCCTGGCACATCAGGGCCTGGATCAGGTCGGCGCGCAGCTGGTCGTCCTCGTCCAGGCGCATGCCGCGGAACACCGGCAACCGGCCTTCGTCCAGTGTGGCCTGCCAACTGGGCAGATCGCGCGGGTTCTGGCTGAAGCTGGCGCCGATATGGCTGATCGCGCTGACCCCCAGCCCGACCAGATCGCTGTCCGCATGCGTGGTATAGCCCATGAAATTGCGATGCAGGCCGCCGCGCGCCTGGGCGACGGCCAGGTCGTCGTCGGGCAGGGCGAAATGGTCCATGCCGATGTAGACGTAGCCGGCGTCCGTGAGCCTGGTGATGGCCAGCTGCAACAGGGTCAGCCGGGTTTCCGCATCCGGCAGGTCGGCCGCGTCGATCTGCCGCTGCGGCTTGAACAGCTGCGGCATGTGCGCGTAGCCGTACACCGCGATGCGGTCGGGGCGCATCGCCGCCACCGTGTCGAGAGTGGCGGAAAAACCTTGCGCGCGCTGCTTCGGCAGTCCGTAGATCAGGTCGATGTTGACCGAACGGAAGCCGCTGGCGCGGCAGGCGTCGACCACCGCGCGGGTTTGCTCCACGCTCTGCACGCGGTTCACCGCCGCCTGTACCGCCGGGTCGAAGTCCTGCACGCCGAAACTCGCGCGGTTGAAGCCGATTCGCGCCAGCCGGGCGATGTCGTCGGGCGAAACGAAGCGCGGATCCAGTTCGATGGAAATGTCCCGTTCGGACGAATCCGAGAAGTGGAAATGGCTGCGCAGCGTGTCCATCGCCTCGCCCAACTGCGCCGGCGTCAGGAAGTTCGGCGTGCCGCCGCCGAAATGCAGTTGCATCACCTCGCGGTCGCGGTCGAACAGCTCCGCCATCAGCGCGATCTCGCGGTACAGCCGCGCCAGATAGGCCTCGCCGCGCGCCTTGTCGCGGGTGATGATGCGGTTGCAGCCGCAATAGAAGCACGGGCTTTCGCAGAACGGCACGTGCACGTACAGCGACAGGCGTCGCGGAATCGGATCGCCATTGCTCGCCGCGGCCGCGTCGCGCAGTTGGGCCTCGCCGAAGCCGGCGTGGAATTGCGGCGCGGTCGGATAGGACGTGTAGCGCGGTCCCGGCCGGTCGTAGCGGCGCAGCAGATCGGGGTCGAAGGTCAATGTGCCCATACCCCAAGCTAACCGCGCCGGAGCGTTCCTGCCTTGATCTGGGTCAAAACGCTCCGGCGGTCGCGCATTGGATCAATCCGCGCTCGACGCGTCGATGGCCTCAGGGCTGCGGATTCGCGGCCTGCAGCGCGCGGTAGTCGCGCGGGCTGATGCCGACGGTCGCCTTGAACTGGCGCGAGAATGCGCTCTGGTCGGCGAAGCCGCAGCTCTGTCCGATGTTGGCGATCGTGCTGTTGCCTTGCAGCAGGCGCATCGCCGCCTCGATCCGCAGCTTTGTCAGCAATTGTTGCGGCGTGATCTGGAACACGCGGCGGAAATGCCGCTCCAGTTGCGCCACGGAAAGGCCCGCGAGTTCGGCGAGCATCTGCACGCGCAGGGTTTCGCCGAAGTGCTCCTGCATGTAATCGACCACCCGCTGCACGCGCTTGTACGCGGAATGGCGGCTGTCCGGTTGGCCGAGGTCGCGGGAAATCCCGACCAGGCCGTAGATGCGCCCGTCGTTGCGCAACGGGCGCTTGACGGTGAGGCACCAGCCCGGCAACTGGTTAGGGTACAGATGGATCTCGAGCACGTTGTCGATCAGCTCGCCCGCCAGCACGCGGCGATCCTGCGCCTGGTAGGTTCCGCCCAGGAGAACCGGAAACAATTCCGAGACCGTCCTGCCGATCACCTCGTCGCGTTCTTTGCGCCCCAGGCGCCGCACCAGCGTGAGGTTGCAATGGGTGTAGCGACCCTCGCAGTCCTTTATGAAAAAAACCGCATCGGGGACGGTGTCGAACAACGCCTGGATTTCAAGGGCCGGCAGGAGGATATCCATTGCATGGACCTCGGAAAAACAGTGTCCTTCAGGGGGACGATGGCGACGATGCTACCCGAAAAGCGACGGCATCTTCGTCCGAGTTGTGCGAAGTTCGGCGTCCGGAGGGGCTATTGGCTGCTATTCGCTGTGGCCGGCCGATGGAAAGATTCCCCCATCATGCATACCGTCGAAGTCATCGATTCCCATACCGCCGGCGAACCGACCCGCGTGGTCCTGTCCGGCTTCCCCGACCTGGGCGGCGGCACCCTGGCCGAACGCCTGCAGCGCTTCCGCCACGAATTCGACCATTGGCGCAGCGCCATCGCCTGCGAGCCGCGCGGTTCGGACACCATGGTGGGTGCGCTGCTGTTGCCGGCGGTCGACTCCGCAGCCTGCACGGGGGTGATCTTCTTCAACAACGTCGGCTATCTGGGCATGTGCGGCCACGGCACGATCGGGGTGGTGCGCACGCTCGCCCACCTGGACCGGCTGCAACCGGGCCGGCACCTGATCGAAACCCCGGTCGGCATGGTCGGCGTCGAACTGCACGCCGATGGCCGCGTGTCGGTGGACAACGTCGAGTCCTACCGCCATGTCGCCGGCGTCGAAGTGCAGGTGGAGGGCCATGGCATGGTCCGTGGCGACGTGGCCTGGGGCGGCAACTGGTTCTACATCACCGCGCAGTCTCCATGCCCCATCGACCTGCGGCACCAGCGCGAATTGACCGCTTACACCGAAGCCATTCGCCAAGGTCTGGAAGCCGCCGGAATCACCGGCGCGGAAGGCGGCGAAATCGACCATATCGAGGTCAACGGGCCGGCGCCGGACGGCAGCGGGCAGGCCCGCAATTTCGTGCTGTGCCCGGGCCTGGCCTACGACCGTTCCCCATGCGGAACCGGCACCAGCGCCAAGCTGGCCTGCCTGGCGGCGGACGGCAAGCTGGCCGAAGGCGAGCGCTGGGTGCAGCAAGGCGTGCTGGGCAGCGTCTTCGAAGGCGCCTATCGCAACGGCGCCAGCGGCATCCTGCCGCGGATCACCGGCGAAGCCCACGTCACCTCGCGTTCGCAACTGCTGATCGACCCGGTCGATCCGTTCGCATGGGGCATCGGCGCCACGCCGCCAGCGGGAACGTGAGCACTTACGATCTCATCGTGATCGGCGCCGGCATCGTCGGTGCGGCATGCGCCGAGGCCGCCGCGGCCGAG
>DASRYD010000290.1:0-1742 GCA_035653955.1 Pseudoxanthomonas sp. | reverse complement strand
TTTCCGGCAGGCGCGTGCGCAACCGGCGCAGCACGTGGGTGGACACTTCCAGCAAGGGCGCGCCGGACAGGCCGCCGGCCTCGTTGCCGTGGGCGAAGCCCTCCACGCCGAAGCGCTGCACCGTGGTGTTGGTAGCGATGACGCCATCGACCTGCATGTCGCTGAGCACGCGCGCGGCGGCGTCGATGTCGTCGTCGGACAGGTCCGGGGCGACCTTCACCAGCATCGGTACGCGCTTGCCGTGGCGTGCGGCCAGTTTTTCCTGCGCCTCGCGCAACTGGCCCAGCAGGTGACGCAGCGCTTGTTCTTCCTGCAGTTCGCGCAGGCCGGCGGTGTTGGGCGAGGAAATGTTGACGGTGACGTAGTCGGCCAGCGGGTACACGCGTTCCAGGCAGAACAGGTAATCCTCGGCCGCGCGTTCGTTCGGCGTGTCTTTGTTCTTGCCGATGTTGATGCCGAGCAGGCCGTCGCGGCGGCGCGCGCGCGCGACGTTGCGCACCAGCGCGTCGACGCCTTCGTTGTTGAAGCCGAGGCGGTTGATCACCGCATCGTGTTCGGGCAGGCGGAACATGCGCGGCTTCGGATTGCCCGGCTGCGGACGCGGGGTGATCGTGCCGATCTCGATGAAGCCGAAACCCAGGGCCAGCAGCGCATCGACGTGCGCGCCGTTCTTGTCCATGCCGGCGGCCAGGCCGACCGGATTGGGGAATTCCAGTCCGAACACGCGCGTCGGCATCGGCGCGGGCCGGCGCGACAGCAGCGGCGAAGTACCGCTGCGGTAAGCCAGCTCGATCGAACGCAGGGTCAGCGCGTGCGCCTTCTCCGGGTCGAGGCCGAACAGGAACGGGCGGGCCAGTCCGTACACGTCAGCGGTTCATGAAGCCCAGCCAGGCGAGGCCGCCGAAGAACAGCACGAACACCACGACGCCGATTACCCACAACGCCGCCGACACCCAGCCCAGGACCAGGCCGCCGACGGCAAGGCCGTCGCCGTCGAGGCGCCCGCCGCTGTTGCGGATTTCCTTGCGCGCCATGTGTCCGGTGACGATGGCCACCAACGTGCCCACGAACGGAAGCAGGGTCCAGCCGAGGATGCCGGAGACGAGGCTGACGATGGCGAGGGAACTGGTCTGGCGGGCTGCATTCATCGGAGGGTTCCTGCGGCAAGGGGGGATGCGATGGCGCGAGGCGCGGTCGAATTATCCCAGATACACGTGCCGAAGGTGAGGTGCGCTCAGGCCATTCGTCCGCTGCGCAGGGCATGCGCCCACTCGGGACGCTCGTGCCGTTCGGCCTGCCGCGCTGCGAGCTTCCAGTCGTAGGCGAGCGAAACCAGGTCGATCGACCAGTCGCCGGCCGACCGTTCCAATACCGCGTAGCGCGCATGCGGCGTATGCATCTGCATCGTGTGAGGAACGGGCCGATCCCATTCGAACGCCTGCAGGCCGACGCTGCCGGGATTGACGACCAGCCGGCCATCGTCGAGCCGCACCGCCCTCTGGATGTGGGTGTGGCCGCAAAGCGTCACCCGAGCCCGCACGTCGCCAAGGCGCTGCCGTATCCGCTCGATGGGCGCGATATGGGCGCCGGTTTCGCCCACGTCCTCGAGGAAATACTCGAGATCGTCGCTTGGGGTTCCGTGGCACAGGAAGACATCGTCGTCGAGCCACAGGGTGGCGGGCAGCGACCCGAGCCATGCGCGCTGGCCCGCGTCGAGCCGGTCGTGGGCGTGGCGGTCGGAC
>DASRYD010000289.1:0-1595 GCA_035653955.1 Pseudoxanthomonas sp. | reverse complement strand
AGCGCGGCGACGTGATCGCCGCCGCCGGCGATCCGCCCGAGGTCGCCGACCAGTTCGCCGCGCACCTGCTGTGGATGTCCGACGCGCCGCTGCTGCCGGGCCGGCCCTACTGGCTGAAGATCGGTGCGCGCACGGTGTCGGCCACGGTAACGGAGATCAAGCACCGCATCGATGTGAACACCCAGGAGCACCTGGCCGCCAAGCGGCTGGAGCTCAACGAGGTCGGCTACTGCAACCTCAGCCTGGATGAACCGGTCGCTTTCGATACCTACGCGCGCAATCGCGCGCTGGGCAGCTTCATCCTGATCGACCGTTACGACAACGGCACGGCCGCCGCGGGTACGCTGGACTTCGCGCTGCGCCGCGCCGGCAACGTGCACTGGCAGCATGTCGATGTCGACAAGGCCGCGCGTGCGCGCCAGAAGGGGCAGGTGCCGAAAGTCCTGTGGTTCACCGGCCTTTCCGGCGCGGGCAAATCCACCATCGCCAACCTGGTCGACAAGCGCCTGCATGCACTGGGCTACCACAGCTTCCTGCTGGATGGCGACAACGTGCGCCATGGGCTGAACCGCGACCTCGGCTTCACCGACGAGGATCGCGTGGAGAACATCCGTCGCGTGGCCGAGGTGGCGAAGCTGATGACCGACGCCGGCCTGATCGTGCTGGTCAGCTTCATTTCGCCCTTCCGCGCGGAGCGGCGGATGGCGCGCGACCGGTTCGCCGACGGTGAGTTCATCGAGGTCTTCGTCGACGTGCCCCTCGATCTCGCCGAGGCACGCGATGTGAAGGGCCTGTATCGCAAAGCCCGCGCGGGGTTGATCCCGAATTTCACCGGCATCGATTCGCCGTATGAAACCCCCGAGCACCCCGATGTGCATCTGCACGCGGGCGAACAGGACCCCCAGACCCTGGCGCTCCAGGTGCTGGCGAAGCTGGGCCTGGAGTAACGCAAGGGCCGACCTCGCCGCAGCCGGCAAGGGTCATAGGTCATGGTTTGGCATGTGCACCCCATGCCCTTTGGCGCGTTTCCCGCACGAACCGCCGCATCCGCTGCAGCGTGTTTCACGTACGGCCGGTAGACTGCGTGAATAACGGAAATTACGGGAAGTTCCATGCTCAACCGATTTGCCCCCCGCGCCCTGCTGGTCGCGCTGCCCCTCTTGCTGCTTGCCGCCTGTGGCGGTGACAAGGGTGCGCAGGCGAAGGGCAACGGCAATGGCGGCGCGGGCGAGCGGCCCATCCCGGTCACCACCCAGGTCGTCCGGCAGGCCGCATGGAACGACACCCTGCAGGCGCTGGGCACGGCGAAGGCACGCGAGTCCGTCACCCTGACCGCGAAGGTCAGCGAGATCGTGCAGGACGTGCATTTCGAAAGCGGCCAGCAGGTCAAGGCTGGCCAGACCCTGGTCACGCTGAAGGGCGACGCCGCGCAGGCCACGCTGGTGCAGGCGGAGGCGACCTACGCGGAGGCCGAACGTCTCTACCGTCGACAGAAGGAACTCGCCGACCAGCAGCTGATCGCCCGTTCGCAACTGGATACCCAGCTCGCGCTGCGCGATGCCGCCGCCGCGCGCGTGCGCCAGGCGCGCGCCGAC
>DASRYD010000288.1:0-12390 GCA_035653955.1 Pseudoxanthomonas sp. | reverse complement strand
GGCGTTGCTCTGCCAGGGTGCGGATCAGGCGACGGCCAATGCGGACAGTCCCCAGGCGATGGGACGGAAGCGCCGCGCGCCGGAATTCCGGTCGTGGCCGGGTTCTGACGCGCGGTGCCTCGCCTGCGGCATGCGCATCGTCAATGGGTGGTGCCGCCCACGGCCGTCGTGCCGGGTGCCTGCGGAACTTTCTGGGAACGCTGCTCATCGCCGCCGCTCTTCGCTCCGGAACCCGCCATGGAGCCGGTCGTTTCCGAGCGGCCCTGCAGGTTTCCGCTTACCCGGATTTCGTTGCGCACGTCCTTGACCCCGCTGCAAGCATCGGCGATGTCTTCGGCACGGTGCTTCATCCAGCGGTTTTCGACGGTGCCCTGCAAGGTCGCGACGCCGTCGCTGACGCTGACATTGATCTCGCTGGCGTCGAGCAGGGAATCCTCGGTGAGCCGTTCGTTCAAGTCCTCGGTGATGCGTTCGTCGGAGCGGCGGTAGTTCTTCGGGCCGCGTCCGCGATACCCGGCCATGCGCTGGGCCTGTCCGCGTTCGTTGTAGTAGTCGTTGCCCAGGCCGGCGTAACCGGTGTCGTAGCGCGACCCGGTGAAGCCGTGATCCTGGCCGGAATACCCGCTGCCCGGATAATCGCCATGACCGCTTTCCTGGCCGCGGCCGTAATTGCCCTGGTCGTAACCGCCCTGCCCGTAGTCGCGCTGGCCGTAGCTGCCCTGGCCGAGGTTCTGCTCGGGCCGGCGGCTATAACCCTGGCGGCCCTGGCTGTAGCCAGAGAGGCTGTCCTCGTTGCGGTAGCCGTTGCGGCCCTGGCCGTATTGGCCACCGCTCTGTCCCGTCCTGCCGGCACTTCCATACTCGCGTCCGTAGGCGCCCTCGCCCATGGCTTCGTCGTCTTCGAATCGCGCGCGTCCGGCACGGGAAGTTTCCGCGCCTGCGCCGGAATAGAACTCGGTTTCGTCGAAACCGCGTCCGTACTCGCGTTCACGGCCGGGCTGGGGCCCGTAAGGGCCGCGTTCGCCGCGGGTGGCATTCTCGCGGTAACCGCCGGCTCCGCGATAGGCCTGGCCTTCTTCGCGTTCGGAATTTCCCGCGACGCGGGAAGTGGCGTATCCCTCGCCGTATCCGCGCTCGCCATGCTCGCGCGCTTCCTGGTAACGCCGGTGCTGCTGGTTCATATCGTCTCTCCTGTTGTCCCACCATTCGCGGCCCATTTCCGCCACGCGGACGGCCAGGTTCTGCAGATCGCTGAGGGCCGCCTTCAGCTCGGTTCCCACTTGCTTGTCCATCACGATGGTTCCTCTTCTGGTCGGCCCCGGTCGGTACGCAATAGCCATGCCAAGGCGCGGGGCCCGACGCCCGGCGGTCGCATCGCCGCGCCGTTCCGCCGCAGCGAAAAAATTTCCGGACGGTTGCAGCTCTTTCTTCCACGCATGTGCGGAAGGGCCTTCATGCGTCGTCGTCCAGGTTGGCCGCGTGTCGGCTGCTATGGAGCGCGATGTGGGCCATCTCTTCGACGAGCTGGTACTCGGCTGCCATGTGCAGCAGCACCTCCGTCAGCGCGATGTGCGCGGCATTGGGCGTGCGCGCGTACAACTCGTCTACGGCAGGCTCCAGGTGCGCGATGACGCCGAAGATGTCGGTGTCTGTGGCGTCCTGCAGCGCGGACGGCAGGAACGTGTGCAGCCGCTTGCGGATATGTTTGGGAATCTGCGTCTGCATGTTCAGGCAAGCCGGCTGTCGAGACGGAAGACCTCGCAATGTTCCGTGGTGCACGCCCGCCACTCGGGGCAGGCGGGGTTGACGATCAGGTTGTACGCATCCGGCACCAGCACGCTGGGGACGCGCAATGCCGGCGAACGGCACGAGGCCAGCCAGGCATCGCCCACTTGCTGGACCTCGGCCCGGTACGGCCAGTCGCGCCAACCTTCCGGCAACGTTTCCGGCTCTTCGATCCAGTCCCGCCGCAACGCGGTGCGCGCGCAACAGACTTCTTCGCGCGCCTGGCCCCGCAGATGCGCCAGGAACTCCAGCATCGCCGTCGCCGGTTCGCAGGACGCATAGATCGCGGGGGCTTTGCCGCTGGTCCAGCGGCCCGGCTTGTCCTGGGCGGCGAAAGGCGTCTTTTCCGGATCGTTCTCGAACACCTGGAAAGCCCTGACGATTTCCATGCGTTCTCCTGAATGTCCGCGGGCAGCTTAAGCGCCGCTCCGATAACAGGATGTCGAACAAAGCCTCACGGCGAGGCAACACGCGATGGCCGATGCTCGCGCCATGACCGATATGTTTTCGTTGATCGTCACGCCGCGGCAGGTGGAATGCGTCGTGGGCCGGATCGACGATCCCTCCGCTCCGGAGACCGGCGAGGTCGTATGGAACGGACGCAGGCTCCGGCTGGTGCATGAGCAGCGGGAGAGCGGCGAGGACCTGGTCTGGTTCATCTACGGCGACATCGATCTCTCCAAGCCGGAAACCTTGACCCGTGCCGCGCAATGGGCCGAATCGACGCGGCGCCGGCAGCGTCCCGCGCTGCATTGACATCCTGCTCACCGCGGACTGTTAGCGTCGCCCGCATGAAGCACGCCCACGCGCACCCTTGGTACGTGCGCCAAGGACTCGGCCTCGCTTTGCTGGCGATCTGCCTGGCGAGCCTGGTCGGGCAGGTCCTGGTCGGACATGCCGCGTGGAACGAAGAGCGCGCAGATGCGGGCCTGTCGCCGCTGGGACTCGTCGCCTATCTCGAATCCGGTCATTTCGTGTCGGCCACGTTCGAGAACTGGGAAAGCGAATTCCTGCAGATGGGCATGTACGTGCTGCTGACCGTCTGGTTGCGCCAGCAAGGGTCCGCGGAATCGCGTCCGCTCGATCCCGCCGAGGAAGAAGAACGGGTGGCACCGGGGGTCGCGCCCGCCTGGGCGACGGTCGGAGGCTGGCGCGAGTTCCTCTATTCGAACTCGCTGGCCATCGCCTTCTTCCTGCTGTTCGCCGCGTCGTTCCTGGCGCATCTGGATGGAAGCTGGCGCCACGAGCTGGACGAGCGGGCGATGAAGGGGAAGCCGGCGATCGCGCTTTGGGACCACTTCACAAGCAGCCAGTTCTGGTTCGAATCATTCCAGAACTGGCAAAGCGAATTCCTGTCGGTGCTCGCCATCGTGGTGCTGTCGATCTTCCTGCGCCAGCGGAATTCGCCGCAATCCAAGCCGGTCCGCGCGCCGCACCATCAGACCGGAACATGATCTGCGCCCGCGCGCTGCGGCTTTCACGACGCGCTTACGTGCCATCGGCGTAGTTTTTGCGGCAACTCCACCCGAGGAAGCACGCTACGTGGCATCCCCGCTGGCCGGACGCCGCATTCTGGTTGCCGAGGACGAATACCTGCTGGCGCAGTCCATGGCGGATGCGCTGCAAGACGCGGGTGCCTTCGTGTCGGGACCCGTGGGCGACATCGAAGACGCGCTGCGGTTGCTGGCGTCGCCGCCGTTGCCGCATGCGGCCATCCTCGACATGAACCTCGGCGGGGAAAGCGTGTACCCGGTCGCGGACAGGCTCCTCCAGGAAGGCATTCCCTTCGTGTTCACTTCGGGCTACGACCGGGCGATGACGCCGGTCCGCTTCGCCCACGCGCCCCATTGCACCAAGCCGATACTCCCCGGCGAGGTGATGAGGGCCGTGGCCGGACTGCTTTCACGAGTCCCGTGATGGATCGTTCCGACGGCAATGGAAGCTTGCGCGAAAGCGACATGCCTTTCCGCCAGTTCGGTAACGCCTCTTCGGACGTGCTGTGGATACGCAACGCCCGGACGCTGGAGCTCGAGTACCTCAGCCCTGCGTTCGATCGCATCTACGGAATGGACCATCGTTCCATGCTGGCGCATCCGGCGCTGGAAAGCTGGATGGAGCTGATCCTGCCCGAGGATCGCTACATCGTCTACGAAGCGATCGACAAGGTCCGCAAGGGCCAGCGCGCACTGACCGAATATCGCATCTGGCACGACGACGGTCGCATCCGCTGGATGCGCAATACCAAGTTTCCGCTGCTCGACGACGACGGGAAGGTCGTTCGCATCGGCGGCATCGGCCACGACGCCACGGAGGAAAGGGAGGCCGCCGACCGGCTGCAGGTCCTGATCGCGGAATTGCAGCATCGCACGCGCAACCTGATGGCGGTGGTGCAGGCCGTGTCCGACCGGACCCTGCGCGAATCGGCCAGCCTGGCCGAGTTCGGTCCGGCCTATTCGGAACGCTTGCGTGCCATAGCGCGCGTACACGGGCTGCTCTCCCGCCTGAGCGAAGGCGACAGGGTGTCGTTCGACGAGCTGCTGATGGAGGAGTTGCGCGCGCATGGCGTGAACGGCGACCGGGTCAGCCTGGACGGGCCTGCGGGCGTGCGGCTTCGTTCCACGACCTTGCAGACCTATGCACTGGCCCTGCACGAGCTGGCGACCAATGCGATCAAGTACGGGGCCCTGTCGACCGATTCGGGCCGGCTCGGCATCCGCTGGCGTACCTCCTCGCGCGAGGACGGGACGCCGGTTCTGCAAATGGAATGGAACGAGCGATTCGACACGCCGCCCGCGCGACCCGCGGCCGGCGTGAACTCGGGAGGCTACGGGCGCGAGTTGATCGAGCGCGCCTTACCCTACCAACTCAGGGCCAGGACTTCCTACCGGCTGGAACCGAACGGCTTGCATTGCACGGTCGAGGTGCCCCTGCCAACGGATTGAGCGCGGCCCGCCACGGTCACTGGTCACGCGGCGTTTCACCCGCTCGAAATCTCTGGAATCGCACGCTGCTCGCGTCTTCGTCGTCGCGGGCTTTCGACACGAACGCGGCGGCCCATTCGCAGGCGGACAAATGCAGAGGAGGCTCCGATGGAACCTGTGCGCGCTTCCCGGCTCGTCGCAACGGCCGGACTATCCCTCGCCCTGGCGACCATTACCGCATCGGCGCCGGCTCAACAGGCCATTCCGCGGGATACGGTCACGGACAAGAGCAAGGCGTCATCGCAGCCGGTCGGCGATGCCTGGATCACCACGAAGGTGAAGTCCGGCTTGGCGGTCGCCGACAACGTACCGGCGAAGGACATCGAGGTGGAGACCATCAATGGCGTGGTCAAGCTCAGCGGCACGGTCGCGGACAGAACGCAGAAGGACAAGACCGTCGACGTCGCCGGCCGCATCGATGGCGTCTTGCGCGTGGACGCCAGTGCCTTGATGGTGGAACCCGCGCATTGATCGGTAAAGGGCTGACACCCATCGCAGGCGCGTGGCCATGAAGCACCGTCAGGTCTTCCTCACCCAGGGCATGGAGCAGGCGCGCGACGCGGCACGGGCGGCGCGTCGCTGCAGTATCGCGGACGACGACATTTCGTTCGTCGCCCGCCCGGACATGGAGATCAACCGCATCAGCAACCGGCGCAAGATCGCCGACAGCGACTTCGTTCCGGCCGCGTTCCGCGGGGCGCTGTACGGCGGCGCCCTGGGTCTGGTGGGCTCGCTGGTGGTCCTGGCCGTATTCGGCGGTACCCATTGGTGGGGCTTGGCGCTGGGCATCGCGATGGGGGCCGTGCTGGGCGCCTGGGCTTCATCGCTGATGGGCGCCGCGATCGTCGACCCCGTGCGCCGGCGCTTCGCCAGCGAGATCGAAGCGGGGAACGTCCTGGTCGTGATCGACGCGGAGGAGTCGATGCAGGACGAACTGAAATCCGCGATGGCGAGCGTCGATGCGAGGCAGCTGGACTACGACACCCCGTCGGTGATGAGCTGAGTCGGGAACCGATTCACGCGCGGTCGCGCGGGGCATGCGGTTGCCTGCGCATCACTTCTTCGCGCTGGTCGCGTTCCCCGCGATCCTGCATCGATTCCTTCGTCGACTTCCCGGGCCCGTCCGGATCGGACCTGGCCAGGGCCTCACGCCGCCTGGGCCGCTTGCGCAGCGAAGGACTCGCGGGGACCGGCGGCGATCTGGGCGGAACGAAGGGCGAGGGCGGGTCGCTGGCGGGAAACGATTCCTCCAGCGCTTCGTCGTGGTTCTCGCTTTCGTGGCGCTTGCGCTGATGGCGCTCGACGGGCGACTCCGGGCGGTTGCGGTTCTGGCCCGGAGCGGGCGGATCCTTTCGATCTCGGTTCATGGCGTGCTCCTTGGGCGTGTCGCGCCGAAGGTCGGAATGTTTCGGTTATGCAGGCCCCGCGGCCGCGGACGCCGAGGGCCGGGATTCGGAAGGCGCTGTTTTGCGCGCCGCATGCCGCTGCCGGCCCGCGACCATGGCGACCAGTTGCGGCGCCCGCATCTTGCTCCATCGCGCGCCCCATCTCATGCCCGCATCGATCGAGCGAACGACGATCACGGGATGAGGCTGGACGGAATCGTTCAAGTGCACGCGGACGACCCAGCCCAGGCGCTGCTGATGGACTTCCAGCACCTCGACGTCGTCCAGGAAAAGGCGTCGCCGATCCTTTTCCTTCAACCAGCGGAAGCATTCTGGCAATTTGCTCGGTAGCGCTTTGGTCATCTCGGATTCCTCCTGCGTTGCCGGGGTGGCGCCGGATCCGCTTGTCGGAGGAACAGATGAATCCGGTGCCTGCCATGAGCGCAAGCAATTCCCGTGCCACGGCGCGTTTCCCTTCCATGGATGAGTTGGGACCGCCGTGTCGCGCAGGTTGTGCCGACGAGTGAAATTTTTTCTTCACATGCGCGACAGGGGACAGCCGGCTCAACGGGAAGGCGGTTCGCCCGGTGCGAAATCCGGCTTGCGGACCAGGGCAGCGCATTCGGCGACGGCCGCCTCCATCTTGCGCAGGGTTTCCAGCGCTTCCCGGCGTTCGGGGCCCGCGAGGCGGAGCTTGTCCTTCAGGACCAATACGCCGATGGAGATGACGTTCAATTCGTTGCGCAGGCGGTGCAGCGATTGCTCATCCATGGGACCGCAGCCGTGCAAGGTGGTTGTGGATGGTACGCACGCTGACTCCCAGGCTTTTCGCCGCCGCCGTCTTGTCGCCGCTATGGAAAGCGAGCGTATGCCGGAGCATTTCGTCCTCCATCTGGCGGAAGGTCATGCCGGGGCGGAAGCAGATGCGGTCCGCTTCCCCGGCCTGGCCGTCGCCGCATCCGATCGGCGCGACGTGGACCAGGTTGTTCGGGGAGCGCAGGTAGGCGCGCTCGGTAGCGGACATCAACTCGCGGACGTTGCCGGGCCACGCATGGCCGAGCAGGCGCGGGAGGCAGGCGGGGTCCAGCCGCCTGTCTTCCCCGTACTCCCGGTTCAGTGCGTGGATGAACGAGTTCGCCAGCAATTCGATGTCCGCGCCGCGGGCGCGCAGCGGCGGAATCTCGATGGGATAGCGTGCGAGCCGATAGTAGAGGTCGTCGCGCAGCGGGCCGCGTTCGCCGGTCTGTATGCGGTGGGTCGCCGCGATGATGCGAACGTCCAACGCCACTTCCTGCGTGCCGCCGACGCGGACGATGCTGCCGGTTTCCAGCGCGCGCAACAGATAGACCTGCAGCGCGGCGGGCATTTCGCCTATCTCGTCGAGGAACAGGGTGCCGCCTTCGGCCTGCTCGAAGTAGCCGCGGTGGCGTTGGGAGGCGCCGGTGAACGCGCCGCGTTCATGGCCGAAGAGCTGGCTGGCGAGCAGATCCGCAGGAACGGCGCCGCAGTTGACGCTGATCATGCGGCCGCGTCGCCCGCTTTCCTGGTGGATGGCGCGCGCCACCACTTCCTTGCCCGTGCCGGTTTCGCCGACGATCAGCACGCTCAGCCGCGTCGCGGCCACGCGCCCGATGTCTTCGCGGACCTGCATCATCGCCGCGCTTTCCCCGACGAGCATGTGGCCATGGCCGAGCTGGCCTTTCACCCTGCTGGAGAAACGCGCGTGCGCCTGGGTCAGCAGGCGATCGAGGGTGCCCTCTTCGATGGGTTTGCCCAGGAACTCGTCGGCGGGCGACGCGACGGCCCGGCGGATTTCGTCGGCATTCCCGGTGCCGGATACGAACACGATCCGGCCCCGGTGTTCGGGCGGACGGCTTTTCAACACGTCGAAGCCCGTGCCGTCGGGCAGCGCCATGTCCAGCATCGTCAATTCCGCGTCGTTCCGGTTCAACCAGGGGCAGGCTTCCGCGACGGTGTGGAATTGCCGCGTCTCGAAGCCCCTGCGCCGGGCCACGGACGCGAGGAACAGGCCAAAGTCATGATCGTCATCAACGATCGCCAGCGTGGGCGCGTTCATGTTTGTCTCCGTGCCTTCAGCTATGCGGAAACTATATGAAATGGCCCGTTACTGCCGTGCGAATGGTTGAGCAAGGATCAGGCGTTGCGTTCGCGGTGCCGTTTGTTAAACGCCCGCGCAAGTCAGGACTTACCAGGCCTATCGTGACTGGATTTCCTTTGGCGCGCGGGAGAGCTCTCGAGGCTGGCGTTGCGGACATGTTTTCATGGCACCGTCGTTCAGGACGGCGGGGATCCGCGCCAGCGGCGTATGGTCCGCTGGAAGAACTGGCTGTTCGGCACCTGCAGCGTGATGTCCGCGCCGTCCGCGCGCGTCTCCTGCAAGGTCGTGTATATGAAGTTGACGTCGATCACGCGGCCCTGCATGCCGGGTTTCTCGCCGTTCTCAATCAGCTCGATGTGATCGTGCAGGCGGAACGGTCGCACGACCAGGATCAGCAACGTGCAGAACACGTTTGACAGCACGCTCCATGCGGCGAAGAAAGCGATCGCCGCGACTGCCGTGAAACCGGTCAGCGCCGTCCACAGCGACGCGCGCGAAACGCCCATCCGTTCCAGGATCAACAGCAGCGCGGCGGCATAGACGAGGAAGCCGGCCGTCCTGTGCGCGCCGACTGCCATTTCCGGGGACAGCTCGTAGCGTTCGCATATCCACCGGACCAAGCTGCGAAGGAGCGTGCGCAACAGCCAGGCCCCACCCAGGATGATCAGCGCCTCGCCCAACGGCGCGATCACGGTGATCCAATCGCGGATCCAGAATGGCAGAGATTCCAGCGAGGGCAGCCGCTGCAGGTCCGGACGGCTATTCGCGGATCCGGTAAGCATGATGGCTTGCAAGCGGTGTCCGCCGTGGCCGGGTTCGCGGGCTCATGCGGCTCTCCTTCGGGAACGTGGACGTCCAGTTTCGTGCCGCGCCCGTAAGCTCGCGAGAAAAGGAACGGATCGGGCGGAAGACGTCGATTTCACGAAACAGTCGCGTTCTATGGCGAAATCGTTAAACATGGACTTTCGGAACCAACATCGGGTTGACGCGCGTATCACGATGGAGAGCCCACCATCCCCGCGTCGGCAATTGCCGGCTTGGCGGAGAGACGCGATGTCCCGCGGAGAAAAATCCAGCTATTCGGACAAGCAGAAACGGCAGGCGAAACATATCGAGCATCGGCAGGAGGCGTCCGGCAAGAGCAAGGAGACCGCCGAGCGGATCGCGTGGGCGACGGTCAACAAGCAAGACGGCGGCGGCAAGAAGTCCAGCCACGCCCATCGCGACCATCGCTAAGGGAAGCGCAACAGTCGGTGGGCGCCGTCGCCTCGGGCCGGGCATATCGTTGCAACGTGCGTTCTCTATCGGAGGTGCGGCATGAGTTCCTCCAGACGTCAGATGGCGCTCGCGCTGGGTTTTGCGCTCATGGCCAGCGGGGCATCCGATGGAACCGGGGCGCAGACTCGGACGGGCCCGGATCCCGTTCTGCCCGCGCCCGAGCACAAGCGCTTCTTTCCCGTCGTCCATGTGGCGCCGGCCAAGGGCTGGGCTTCGGGCGAAGCGCCCATTGCGGCGCCGGGACTCAAGGTCCAGGCGTTCGCCCAGGACCTCGACCATCCGCGCTGGCTGTACGTGCTGCCGAACGGCGATGTACTGGTCGCCGAAACCAACGCGCCGCCGAAGCCGGCGGAAAAAGGCCTGCGCGTATGGGTCATGAAGAAGGTCATGGGTCGCGCGGGTGCGGCGACCGAGAGCGCAAACCGCATCACGCTGCTGCGCGACGCGGATGGCGATGGCGTGGCCGAGACGCGCAGCGTCCTGCTCGAACGACTGTATTCGCCGTTCGGGATGGCGCTGGTCGGCGATCGCCTGTACGTGGCGAATGCGGATTCCGTGGTCAGCGTCGCATGGAAGCCGGGCATGGGCTCGATCGCCGAACAGCCGCGCAAACTGGCCGACCTGCCAGGCGGACCGCGCAACCACCACTGGACCAAGAGTCTGCTCGCCAGTCGCGATGGCCGGCATCTATACGTGGGCGTGGGTTCCAACAGCAATGTCGCTGAAAACGGAATGGACGAGGAAGTCGAGCGAGCCAACATCCTCGAGATCGACATCGCCACCGGTTCGCGACGGATATTCGCATCCGGCCTGCGCAATCCGGTCGGCATGGCATGGGAGCCGACGACCGGCGAACTGTGGACGGTGGCGAACGAGCGCGACGAGCTCGGCGACGAGCTGGTGCCCGACTATCTCACCTCGGTGAAGCCAGGCGCGTTCTACGGCTGGCCATACAGCTATTACGGCCAGCATGTCGACGAGCGCGTGCAACCGCAGCGGCCCGAACTGGTCGCGCGGGCGATTCCGCCGGACTATTCGCTAGGGTCGCACGTCGCCGCTCTGGGGCTGGCCTTCGCGCAGGGAACGCGCCTGCCCGGTTACGAACATGGGGCCTTCATCGGCGAACACGGTTCCTGGAACCGGCGCGAATTCAGCGGCTACAAGGTCGTGTTCGTGCCGTTCGAAAATGGCAAGCCGCAAGGGCAGCCACGGGACGTGTTGACGGGATTCCTGGACAAGGGCGGCAATGCCCGCGGCCGCCCGGTCGGCGTGGCGATCGCTGGGGACGGCGCACTGCTGGTGGCCGACGATGTCGGCAACCGGGTCTGGCGCGTGTCCGCAGCGAACTGACTCCGGCTGCGGCAAGGCGTGCCTCGTTCACGCGACTTTTCTCCCGCCGGTAACCAAACCGCGAATAGGTTGCCCGTGTCGTGCATCGCAAGGAGATCGGTCATGCCCGAGAAAAAAACCGTCAAACGTGCCAAGCAGGACAAGCGCGAGGGCAAATCTGCCAGTACCCAGGCGGGCGAGTTCGTGCATGAAGAGATGGAGCACATCCGCGAAGGCAAGCACGGCGCCCGGTCCGCCAAGCAGGCGATCGCGATCGGTCTGTCCAAGGCGCGTCGCGCAGGCGTCGATCTGCCGCCGCCGAAGAAAGGCAAGAGCAGCGCCACGACCCGGCACAAGGCCGAGAAGGACCTGGAAGCGGGCAAGAAGTCCGAGAAAAAGGTCTCGCGAACCCGCTCCCGTGCCACCACCGAGGCGCTCGAGCGGGAAGGCTCCTCGGCCGCATCGAAACGAGCCCTGGGCCGCCAGGCCAAATCCGCCGCGCGCAAACGCAGCGCTGCCGATCGCTCGGCGGCCGCCAAGAAGGCCGCTCGCACCAAAGGCGCCAAGAAACGCTCGCAAGCGGCCAAGAAGGCGGCGCGCACGCGTGCCAAGCGCTCGGCTTGATCAGTGTTGTTGGGCCGACGGCGGAGGAGAGCGATCGGCCTCGTGCATCGAGAACCGATAATCGATGCCTTCGACGCCCTGCATTTCGGCCACGCTGTCGACCAACGCGTCGACTTCGGTCGCCGATGCGCTGCCGGTCAGTTCGACATGCCCGTCGTTCACCTTCACTTCCACGGCGCCGGGACGTTCGATGATATGGCCGAGCCGGGCACGGATTCGCGCGTGCAGGGTGTCGTCGTCTACCGTCGGGTGCGACAGGCGCGACCGCGCCCTGGCCAGCACGCCCAGCATGCGGTTCGCGGCGCGCCTGGATCTGGCCTCGGCGAAATGCCTGGCCTTGCGACCCACCGCCGAACCCTGATCGCGGACCAATGCGCGCCGGCGCCGCCCTGCGACAGGATCCCACCAGTACATGAGGGCGGCGCCCACTGCGAATCCGGCAACAAGCTTGAGTGCGGATTTCATGGGATATCTCCTCTGCCAACAGGATCGATCGTGCCATCCGGTTTGCAAAGCCCACGCGAAAAACATGGCAAACGAGCCGGTGCCCGCCTGATGCCGGGCGCGACCGCAACCGATCCGCCGGACGAGAACGAGCCCGCGTGGCGAACCGGCCAAACTGAATACGGCCTGCGGGCAATTTCTCATCCTGTCGACATGGCGCCACGGAGTATGGAACGGCCGCAAAGGCAACCATCAGGAGAACGTCATGAACTTCAACAAGGCTCTGCTCGTCGTGGCATTGGGGCTCGCGCTGGCGGCCTGCAACAAGGGGCAACAGGCAGCGGACTCCGCGAACGAAGCCCAGCAATCGGCGGGTGAGGCACAGCAGGCGGCGAACAACGCTGCCGCGACTGGCGATGCGGCCGCGGCCGACGCGGCGCAGACT